>CAYVVK010000036.1:0-19285 GCA_964454855.1 uncultured Phaeodactylibacter sp.
GCTGCGGCTGGGGCTGCTGCTGCGAGACGGGCTGCTGCTCGGGCTGTAGCTTCGCGACGGGCTGCTGCTTCGGTTAAAACCGGAAGAAGAGCGGCTCGGGCTGCTGCCCCGGTTGTAGCTCCGCGGAGAAGGCGTGGTGCTACGGCTGGGGTTATAGCTTCTGGAAGAACGGTTGCTGCTGCCGCGGTCATAGCTCCTCGGGGAGGGCGTGGTGCGGCGGGTGCGGTCGTAACTTCTGGAAGGGGAGTTGCTGCTGCCGCGGTCATAGCTTCTCGGAGAAGGTGTAGTGCGGCGGGTGCGGTCGTAGCTTCTGGAAGAACGGTCGCTGCTGCCGCGGTCATAAGTCCTCGGAGAAGGCGTAGTGCGGCGGGTGCGGTCGTAGGTTCTCGGCGAAGGCGTCGTCGCAGGCCGGTCATAAGTACGGCTGTTCCGGCTCGCATCGCGGTTGATGGTGCTGCGGTTGCGGTTGTAGTCGGTAGCGTCGGCAGCAGTACCGCGGCGGATGGCGGTGCGGTCATAGGTGCGCGCTCTTTCTACAGTGGGTTGCTCAGCAGCTCTTTCACTGCCGGTGCGGGCAGCTGCTCTTGCCGTTTGTGCCGGGCTGGCGGGCGTGGAGCGGATGGCGCCGTTGTCGGTATTATTGCGGGAGCCTACCGCCTGTCCGCCTCGGTCAGAGGGCGTACGGGAAGTGTTGCCCTGGCCACGGGGCCCGTAATAAGTATTGTTTACTACATTATTGATGTTATTGGCCGTATTGTAGGCATAACCACCACCCCAGGTTGGCGGGCAGTAGTAGTTGGCGAAGCCGCCACCGGCAAATCCACCACCGTAGAAGCCACCGCCCCAGGAGTTATAGCCAAAGAACGCGCCTCCACGCGGGCCCCAGGGATTGAGGCCAGCTCCCCATACGGGGCTGTACCAGGGGTCCCAGCGGTTGAAACCATACCAGGGGTCCCAGCGGTTCCAGGTATTCAATCTGTTCCAACGGTTCCACCTGTTCCAGCGGTTCCAGCTGTTGAAAGAGTAGAAATCGTCATAGATGAGGACGGTCATTGCCGGATTGAAGAACGGATCGTAATAGGAACGGTCCACATATACGGGGTCGAAATAGCCGAACCCGCGATAAGGCCGGTGGAAGCGGCGGATACGAGAGGTATAATAGTAGTCGTAATCCTCTTCGTAGTGGTCGTAGCCGTCGCTGTCGTAATCGTCGTTGTAAGCAAGGCTGTTATCGGAAGCCGTGCTGTAGTTGTCGCTACTACTGTAGTCGTAGTATCCTGCATCGGTATCCGGGTCAAAGTACAGGTCGTCATACTGCCCAAAGGCAGCGCCTCCCCACGCTGTGACGAAGAATGCGATGAGTAATACCGTTAATCTATAGCTTTTCATAGGAGTGATTTTAATGTAATTACCGTGACTCTCTTACTTCTTACAACACGTAATTTATTACTTTTGTGCCGATTTTTTAGTTAAAGCCCCCTTAAAGTGCCCATTTATCCCGTTAAAGTAGGGCTTCAGGAACCTTAACACTTGTTAAGACGTAGGAAAGTGAAGTTTGTCACCGGTACAAAGAAAAGGCAAATTTTGTTAAAAACTGTTAAAAGGCCCTGAAATAAGGCGGATTCCTAAGGTAAACAAAAAAGAGCAGAAATCCATGGCGAAGGCAATCACGAACCGAACCGAGAATTATTCACAGTGGTATCAGGATATTGTCAAAAAAGCAGACCTGGCCGATAATTCGGCAGTGCGCGGCTGTATGGTGATCAAACCCAACGGTTTTGCCCTTTGGGAGAATATGCGTGATCAGCTCGACCGCATGTTCAAGGAAACGGGCCATGTCAACGCCTATTTTCCTCTTTTCATCCCCAAGAGTTTTTTCAGTAAGGAGGCCAAGCATGTAGAGGGGTTTGCCAAAGAATGTGCTGTGGTGACCCACCACCGCCTGATGAACGACCCTGACGGAGATGGTGTAATAGTGGATCCCAGCGCCAAGCTGCAGGAAGAATTGATCATACGGCCTACTTCCGAGACCATCATCTGGGATACCTACCGCAACTGGATACAATCTTACCGCGACCTGCCGCTGCTCATCAACCAGTGGTGCAACGTCGTGCGCTGGGAAATGCGCACCCGCCTGTTTTTGCGCACCGCCGAATTTCTCTGGCAGGAAGGCCACACGGCCCACGCCACCAAGGCGGAAGCCATGGAGGAGACTCTTCGCATCCTCGATATTTACGCCACTTTTGCCGAAGAATATATGGCCATGCCGGTGGTGAAAGGCGTCAAAACGGAGAACGAGCGTTTTGCCGGAGCGGAAGAAACTTACTGCATCGAAGCCCTGATGCAGGACGGCAAGGCCCTGCAGGCCGGCACTTCCCACTTCCTGGCGCAAAACTTCGCCCGCGCCTTCGACGTGAAGTTCCTCAATGAGCACAACGAAGAGGAACTCGTCTGGGCCACCTCCTGGGGCGTGTCCACCCGCCTGGTCGGTGGCCTCATTATGGCGCATTCCGATGACAGTGGCCTGGTGGTGCCTCCGAAGCTGGCCGCTACTCAGGTAGTTATCGTACCGATCCCGAAACCGAGCCCGGAAATCGGCGAAGTGGCGGATAAGGTCATGAAAGCCCTGCGGGCAAAAGGCATTTCCGTAAAATACGACCAGGACGAAAAGAACCGCCCGGGCTTCAAGTTTGCCGAGCACGAAATGAAAGGCATTCCGGTGCGCCTGGGTATCGGCAAGCGCGACCTGGAAAAAGGGCAGGTGGAAGTGGCCCGCCGCGACACCAAGGAGAAAAGCTTCGTGCCGCTGGACGGCCTGGCCGATCATGTGGAGCAACTCCTGGCCGATATTCAGGACAACCTCTTCCAGCGGGCCAAAACCTTCCGTGAAACCCATACCACCAAAGTAGATACCTTCGATGACTTCAGGTCCATCATGGAAACGGAAAAACCGGAGCTTTCCGAATCCTGGGGCGGCGGTTTCGTTTCCGCCCACTGGGACGGCACCACAGAGACAGAGCTGAAGATCAAGGAATTGACCAAGGCGACCATCCGCTGCATACCGCTCGATGCCGAGGAAGAGGAAGGGACGTGTATCCTCACCGGAAAGCCCTCCAAACAGAGGGTTCTGTTTGCCAAGGCCTATTAGAATAATTTATCTGCGAGCAATTCGTTAACAGATGGTAGAAAAACCCGGGAGCTCCTTCGAAGAAGGCCCTTCGGAAGCGAACTTGCCTCCGAACGTACTTTAAAAGCAGGTAAATTCGTAATTTGCCTCTTTGGGCCGGGGGTTGTGTAAAAAGGTACCTCCAAGCTTCGTCTTGGAGAATTTGAAATATATTCACCATTATCAAAGAAATATTTACACAACATTATTTTTATCGATTAACTTAAATTTAAGCTTTTTACGCAACCCCTCTTTACACCAGAACGATTATTGCGATTCGTGAAAAATCTTATTCCACACTTTATTCAGGGCCAGTTTTGGGATGGTAAGAGCCAGGGCAGCTTTACCGCTTATACCCTCTTTGTCGACCTGTCGGGCTTTACGCCACTGACCGAAGACCTCATGCGGCAGGGAAACCGCGGTGCGGAGCAGCTGTCCAATGTGCTGAATGAGATCTTTGAACCCCTGGTCAACCTGGTCTACGCCAGAGGGGGGTTCATCCCCTACTTTGCCGGCGATGCCTTTACGGCTATCTTTCCGCTGGACGAGGCCGACAGCCAGCAGGGAAAGCATGTCGTGCTGGCGGCCATGACGGCCCGTTACCTCTTCAGCCAGCGGCAATTCCGCTTCGGCAACTTTACCATCGGCATTAAATTCGGCCTTTCTTTCGGCGAAGTGGAATGGGGCATCGTAGGCCGTTCCTCCAGGGCGTTCTATTTCCGTGGGCAACCGGTGGATGGCTGCGCCACCTGCCAGATGAAGGCCAAAGACCAGGACATCGTCATCGATGACGCCCTGCGGCAGCACCTTCCCAAAGGGCAATTCGCCATGCTGGAAATGGAACCCGGCTTCCATCGTATCAAAGGGGATGTGAGGAAGGGCCAGGAACTGCCCCTCGTTCCCATCAATATGCCACCGATAGACCGCGAGGTAGCCCTGAAATTCCTCCCTGAAGCCATAGTGGAGTACAATCAGGAAGGAGAGTTCCGCGATGTCATCGCCGTTTTCATTTCCTTCGATGGGGTGGATAAACACGAACTTTTCGATGATTTTGCGTCCATTATCCTGGAACAGATCAATAGTTTTTCCGGCTACTTCAAAGAGATCGACTTCGGAGACAAGGGCGGGGTGATGGTCGGCTTTTTCGGCGCTCCCGTATCCTTTGAGAACAATACCGACCGGGCCCTGGAGTTCATCTTTTCCATGCGCGAAGAACTGCGCGAATTGCAGGCCAGAAGCGGGCTGCGCTACCGGGTGGGAGCGACCATCGGCACCGCCTATACCGGTATTGTCGGGGGTAAGGAACGTTGCCAGTACGCCGCAGTCGGCAACCGCGTGAACCTGGCTGCCCGCCTGATGACCTATGCCGGCTGGGAGGAAGTGTTGGTGGATGGCGACATTCAGAAAAACCGCCATTTCCACTTTTTCCACCGCGGCGACATCGAGTATAAGGGCATACAGGGTACCGTGCCTACCTTCCGGTTGGTGGGGCGAAATTATGAAAGCCGTACGGCCTACATCGGAGAGATGGTCGGCCGCCAGCAGGAACTGGAAAAGCTGCTGGGTTTTGTAAAGCCCGTTTTCCAGGGCCAGCCGGCGGGTATTGCCTACATCTTTGGCGAGGCCGGCATCGGCAAAAGCCGCCTGGTCTATGAGTTAAAGAACACATTATATGGTAAGCAACTCGTGCACTGGTACACCTGCCAGGCCGACCAGATCCTGAAAAAACCCTTCAACCCCTTCATTTATTTTCTGAAAAACTACTTCGAACAATACCCGGAAAGCACCTCTCTGTCCAATATCCAGAATTTCGAAGCCCGCTACAGCCAGCTCATACAGGCCCTTTCCGAAGTGAAGCGGCCGGAAGCTGCCGCCATTCGCAGGGAACTCATCCGCACCCGCTCCGTACTGGCCGCGCTGATCGGCCTGAATTTTCAGGATTCGATCTGGGACCAGCTGGATGCCAAGGGGCGATACCAGAATACGCTTTCCGCGATCATCAACCTCTTAATCGCTGAATCCCTCATCCACCCGGTAGTGATCGAACTGGAGGACGGCCACTGGATCGATGATAACTCCCGGGAGTTGCTCCACGAATTCGTCCGGCAGATAGGCCGTTACCCCGTTTGCCTCATGGTGACCTCCCGCTACAAGGACGATGGCACCAAACCAGACATCATCGACGGAGTGCTGCTGGAAGAACAGCAGATGACGGCCCTGGAGATCGACCTCAATACCCTGCAGCCAGAGGCTGTCCGGCAGTTTGCCGAAATACGCCTGGGCGGCAGGATCAACGAAGAATTCTTCGAGCTGCTGTTGCGCACCTCCAGCAGCAACCCTTTCTACCTGGAGCAGATCCTGGAATACTTCACCGAAAGCAACCTGCTGGAAAAAGAGGAAGGGCAGTGGGCCATAAAAGACAAGAACGTCAAACTCTCCAGCTCCATCAATGCCATCCTGACGGCCCGTATCGACCGCCTTTCCACTCTCGTTAAAGAAACGGTAAAGGCCGCCGCCGTGATCGGCCGCGAATTCGAAGTGCCCATCCTTTCAGAGGTGATGAAAAAGCAGGAGGAATTTACCAACCAGAACGGCAATGCCACCACCCTGCTTAGAGAGCAGATCAAACATGCGGAAAAGGGGCAGATCTGGCACGCCATGAACGAGTTGCGCTACATCTTCCGCCACTCTCTGCTGCGCGAGGCCGTATACAGCATGCAGCTGCGCACCCGCCTGCAGCAATTACACCTCCTGATCGGTGAGGCCATAGAACGCCTGTACGTGGATAACCTGGAAGAACGCTACGTCGACCTGGCCTTCCACTACGAACAGGCCGGCGCCTTCGAGAAGACCTGCGAGTACCTGCGCAAGGCCGCAGACTACGCCCGCAGCAACTATCAGAACCAGCAGGCCCTCGATTACTACGAGAAGCTGCTCAAAAAACTGGGCCGCCAGAAAGACCATGCCGACCAGATCCGCACCCACCTCAAAAAAGGGAAAGTGCTGGAATTGATCGGGAAGTGGGACGAGTGCGAACAGGCCTATGAACTGGCCCTGCGGCTGGCCAAGCAATCGCGCGACGTGCTATTGCTCGGCCACGCCAATAACAGCCTGGGCAGGCTGCTGCTGCTTAAAGGGGATTACTCCAAGGCGAAGGGTATACTGCAAACCGCTGCCGGCCTGTTTGAATCCATAGACGACAAGGCGGGTATCGCCAAGGCTTACGGAAACCTCGGCAACCTGTACTTCCGGCAAGGGGCCTACGGCGAGGCCAGAGAGTACTTCGAGCAAAGCCTTCAGATTGGGCTCAACACCATAGAACCCACCGCCAACGCCCAGGTGGCCGCCAACCTGGGGCTCACCTTTATGAACCAGGGCAATTACGATGAGGGCATCGCCTGCCAGCAGGCCCAGCTGGATGTTTGCGAAAAGCAGAACGACAAGCAGGGCATGGCCACCCTCTATACCAATATGGGCATCGTATATTTCGAAAAAGGAGAATATGACGCCGCCCTGGAAGCCTACCAGCGAGGGCTCGCCCTCAGCGAAGAACTGGGCAATAAGCTGCTGACCTCTATCGCCATAGGTTGCATCGGCAGTGTGTACGAACGTAAGGGGGATTATCGGAAAGCCATGGAGAACTTCCAGTACGACCTGGAATTGTGCGAAGAACTGGGCGATAAGCAGGGCATCGCCATCGCCCTCGGCCTGATCGGTGAGTTGCTCAGCGTGGAAGGCAAATTTCACGAATCGATCGAGTATCTGCAGAAAAACCTGATGCTCTGCGAAGAGCTCGGCTACCAGAAAGGGATCGCCAAAGCTGTCAATACACTGGGCGATGTCTTCTTTTTCACCCGGCAGTATGAGCGGTCTTTACACTTCTACAATCGCGCCATCGAGGTGTGCCGGAAGATCAACAACAAGCTGGTGCTCGGCACCAGCCTGGTGGAAAAAGGCTTGGTGCTTATGGAGACCGGCCAGACTGACGGCCTGGATGCCATCATCGGGGAAGCGCTGCAAATAGCCGAGGAACTGGGTAACCCGGACCTGCTTTTCGAAGCCCACATCCTTGCCGCCAAACAAAAGAAAAACCTGGGAGATAATCCTGCTGCTGCGGATATGCTGCTGCAGATGCAATCCAATGGCCTCAACCTTTCTCAGGAGGCTGCCGTCAACTTCGAGCTCCACCTACTCTTCCCCGAAAAGCCGGAATACCACAAAAGGGCTCTCGAAATGTATAATTACCTCTACCGCGAAACGCCACGCTACAGCTTTAAGGTTCGCCTGGCGAAGCTGCAGGAGGAAAAACGTCCGGACGTTTAAACGCTTGGACGTTCAGGCGCCTTATCAGCCAGTTCCTGAAAAGTATCGGCCTTATCTTCCTGAGGCTGGTGTTTACAGGGGAAGTCCTTTTCGATGAGCAGGTGCAGGCCGTGCTCGCCATCCACGATCTGCTGGTGTTCCAGGCTTACCTGCCCGGTATCCGCCCAGCGTTTTGCCATTTCCGTTGGAACCGAAATGGACAGGCGGTTCTCTTTCAGGGATGCGTGGATATTCTCTACGGAGGCCAGGCGCAGTTCGAAAGCCAGGTTCTGGCCGGGAGCGAAGTGGAGCACTTCCGTTATGGAACCTTCCCGGAGGAGTTGCTCCAGGCCGGACTTTCTTATGCGCAGGCGGATGCCATCGGAGGTTAACCTTATCTTCATAAGCGGTCTTTTTATCTTACAAACAATCGGTAAACAGAATTGGCTGAACGGAGCCGGCACCTAATTTTAAGGTATCTCATTGAAAAAACCGCAATATTAATTACATTTAGGAGGTTTGAAGATTGTAGTACAAGGCAATGCCTCTCTATTTGCCGCAAAAACACCAAGAGCTATGAGGTTTTTAGCCCTCCTCGTTTTTCTCCTGTTCATCCTGTATGCGCTCACTGCACGCTGGTACTTCGTTTGCGAAGTCCGGCAGATTTGTGGAACAGAAGGGGCGGAGGATACCCGGCTGAAGACACTGAAGCTCACCCAGGAAGATTCTGTTATTCTTGACGGATATGACCAGTTTGCTTTCGATTCAGCCAGTATCTCTCCACGCCTCAACGATAACAACCACGCCTTTCTGGATACCGTAGCCGCCTTCCTGGAAGCCTATCCGGCCCAGAATATGACCATCACAGCCTTCTACCGCGACAGCGAATCGGAGATAGCACCAGGTTTTTTTGAGAATATCGGCCTGGCCCGCGCCGACCAGGTGAGAAAGCTGCTGATGAAAAGAGGTATCCGGCAGGAAAGGGCCAGCCTCGATTATGGCCTGAGTGAGGACCGCCAGCTCAGAGAACCGCTGCTTTTTGAACTCTACGACCCGCAGGCCATCCCGGACGATTTTGAAAAGGTGGTCTTTACCTTCCGGAACATGACCTTCTCGGATGCCAACTTCGCCTATAATTCCGATGAGTTCAAGCCCGGAGAGCCCTTCCAGATGTACGCCGATTCGGTGAAAACCTATATGTCGCTCAATCCGGAAGCTTCCATGCATATCGTCGGCCATACCGACAGCATCGGCTCCGCCGCTTACAACCTGGATCTCGGGCTGCGGCGGGCGCAGAGCGCCAAGGCCTATCTCGAAAACCTGGGCATCGAAGGGCCTATTACCGTGGAATCTCAGGGAGAAGCGCGGCCGGTGGCCCCCAATTCCATGCCGGACGGTTCGGATAATCCCGAAGGCCGGCAAAAAAACCGCCGCGTCAATTTTATCATTACCACTAAAGAGGGCCCGCAAAATGACGAGGCAGCCTCCGGCCAGCGAGTACTGGAAGACGCCAGCGACCTGAATTAAAAAAAATCTCACATTATATCATCCCACTATGGATATCAACAATTTTTTCACTCAGTTTAACTCACAGGATAGCTACGCCATATTGTTCATCATGCTTGTTGCCTTCCTCTTCGGCCTGCTCCTGGGCTATATCCTGCGCAGCCGGCGGGTCAACGAGCTGAGGCGGGAGCTCAAAGAGAAGAAAAAAGAACTAGCTGATGCTGAGGCGCAGGTGGAAGCCCTGCAGGAACAACTGGGGCTTAAAGAAGCTGACCTGAAAAAAGCAGGCTTCGCCTTGCGGGAAGCAGAAGCCCGTGTAGAACGGGTAGAAGAAGAAAAGGAAACCTTGCACAAGGAGATCTTCAACCTCAACCGGAAGCTCGAAGAGATACAGGCTGCCGACCGCTCCTACGAGACGACCATCGAGGAGCTGAACACCACCATCATCGGCCTGAAAGAAAAAAATAAACAGCTTTCCCAAACCCTGGAGGTGGAAGACGAAGGCACCGAGAACCTGGCGCAGATGCAAAGCATATACAACGCCACCCGTAACCGCCTGGAAGAGATGGAAGCCCGCCTGGGCCGGCTGGAAGGGGTGAACAGCGAATTGCGCAGCGAGTTGGATAGCCTTAAGGAGCAAGGGGTGCAGTCCCGGCCCAAGGCCATCACCGCCGTGCCGGAGCCGGCAGCCGTCATCCATCCCCAACCCAGCCTGCCCGACGCGGATGTGGTGAAGAAAGAGCCTGCCCTGGACGTCAATCCCGATAAGAATGTCCTCGGTGATAAGATCCTTCCCGAAGAAGAGGTGCCGGAAAAGGATGACCTGACGCGCATCGAGGGGATCGGTGCTTTCCTGGAGAAAAAGCTCAACGAAATCGGCGTCTACACTTTCGAAGAGATCGCCAGCTGGGACTCGGAGCGCATCCGCGAAGTGACGGAAGCCATCGAGTATTTTGAAGGCCGCATCGAACGGGATAACTGGGTGGAACAGGCTGCCCGCCTGGCCCTGAGAAAACAGGAGAACCCGGAATCTTTCCAAAAAAAGCCCGGCCCGCTGTCCAAAGACCCGGAGAACCTACAGGCCATCGAAGGAATAGGCCCGCAAATAGAGGAGCTGCTCAAGAATGCCGGAATAAGAAACTGGGAGGGCCTGGCAGACGCCAACATAGAACAATTGAAAGCCATACTGGAATCTGCTGACGAATCCTTCCAGGGCATAGACCCCAGTTCCTGGCCCGACCAGGCAAGGCTGGCGAAAAACGGTGAATGGGCCGTACTGCAGGAATATCAGAACGAGCTGTCGGGAGGAGAGTAGTAAAGTCAAAAGGTAAAAATCCAAAGTCAAAAGGTAAAAATCTAAAGTCAAAAGGTAAAAAGGAGCTTATGTATGTTTCCCGGCAGTAGGGTCTACCCTATTGAGGATTGAGCGATTTACTCCGTCAGTCGCTTCGCTCGTGTAAGATTTCGGATGTGCGCTTTGCTTCCGGTTGCCCAGGCCCCCCTAATCAAGAATCAAGACTCAAAAATCAAAAAATTGCAGATGTTGGAATCTTGATTCTTGATTTGCGCCTGCCCTCGGGTTTTTTCTATGTTCTCTACACGTCAGAATGGAATGTATGGGACAGTACTTCACTGGAAAATTCGAGATGACTCATGTTTATCTTTTCAATTATGCAGTTTTGCCTTAAGCCAACTGCTAACTGCTAACTGCCAACTGCTAACTGCCAACTGCCCGCCTGGCTTTCCACCCCGGCGCATCCCGGGGGATCTGCCGGTTGATCTTATCAAAGAACGGGTGGAAATGCACCTCCAGGCTGTGGCGCCTGGTGTGTAAAAAATCCCGTTCAATTTCATCACACTCTTTTTCTGCCCGCTCGGCGATGTCTTCCGGCATCGGCCAGCGCCCTGCTATATGGTTGGCGGCCAGTTTGGCCTGCAGGTCGGCCAGAGGCCAGATACAGCCCTGTGGCTGAGTGAGGCCGATGAAAAAAAGCGTCGGGTGTTTGGGGTGGATCATCCGCAGGTATAGCGGGATGCGGTTCTTTTCTTCAAAGTTGATAAAGTCATTATCGAAAAAAGGAAAGGCAATCTTATAGCCGGTAGCAGCGATGATGCTGTCGTATTCTTCCACCTTGCCGTCGGCAAAGTGCACGGCCTGCCCTTCGAAGCGCTCCACGCCCCTTCGGGGGTGCACTTTTCCGTGGCGGATGCGGTAGAGCAATTCCGAATTAAGGGTGGGATGGCATTGGGTGATGGGATAGTCCGGCCGCTCCAGGCCGTAGTCGCGGTAATCGCCCACCTGCAGGCGCAGGCTCAGTTTCTGCATGGGCTGACGGATGGCCCTGGGAATTCGAGTGAGCAGCTTGTTGAAGGTATCCGTGGGCTTACCCATCAAAAACTTGGGAATGATGTAGTAAGGGCGCCGCATACTGATGGCCACGAAGCGGGCCACCCGGCTGATCTCTACGGCGCAATCGCAGCCGGAATTGCCGGCGCCGACCACCAGGACGCGCTTTCCACGGAACGGGCCACTGGTTTTGTAGGCATGAGAATGCAGGTATTCTCCTTTAAATTCGCCGGGAATTTCCGGCCAGCGGGGCACGGAATGGTGCCCGTTGGCGGTGATCAGGAAGTCGAAGAGGTGGACTTCTCCATTTTCCAGGGTGACTTCCCAGCTCTGATCTTCCTGTTTCCGGGCACTTTTTACTGCGGTATTAAAACGGATATAGGGTTCCAGTTCAAAATGGCGGGTGTAGGCCTGGAAATATTCCAGCACCTGCCGGTGGGAGGGGTAGTCGGGATAGTGCTCCGGCATGGGGAAATCCAGGAACTCAGACATTGTTTTGGAGGAGATGATGTGCGTGGTCTCGCAAACGCTGGAATGAGAATCGCCGGCGGTGAATATCCAGTTGCCGCCTACCTGGCCGTTTTTTTCAAAGCAGACAATATTTTCCACACCAGCCTGCACCAGGTTCTTGATGGCCGTGAGGCCGGAGCAGCCGGCGCCGATGATGCATACTTTAGGAGAGGTGGTTTTTTGTGTAGCGTTCATTTCATTTGTTTGGATCTATAAGTTTTTCGAGACATAAAATCAAGAATCAAGAATCAAAAACTCCTACAACTCCAGCCCCTCCATATCATCCAGATCCTCCTGTTTGTAGTGCTGCTTGGTGAAGGCTCGTTGTTTTTGCCGTTCCAGCACCAGTTTGGCCAATGCCAGGTTTGCGGGTTCCTCGCTGAAGGGCGAAAGGGCAAAATGGGCCTTTTTCTCGTTGATGTCCAGCCGGTACATGAGGCTGAGCAGGAACTCCAGTTTGTGTTCTATCATATAGGCGATCTGGCCGGACAGCAACTGCAGCAGTTCCTCTTCTGAGAGCTCTTTACCCTGGGGCTCCAGCTCAAAGTCCCGAACGATCAGTTCCGCCGTATCCGCCAGCTTGTCTTTACTCATATATGGAGCATTTTTTGAAACAAAAATGGTATGCAAAGTACCCAATGTCGGGGATTAATCCAAACGACTGCCCACTGGAGACTTGGAGACTGGGAGGCCTGGAGACTTGGGGACTTGGAGGCCTGGAGACTGGGTGGCCTGGTAGACAGGTTCGCCACTGCCTTCGCCGAGGCTATGGCTGTCGATGAAGGCTTCGGCGGGCGAAGACTGCCCACTGCCCACTGCATACTGCCCTAAGGGGTGGCCATCAGCCCGGAGAGGTCGAATTCTAAGGGCAGCTGTACCGGCAAAAGGGGTGCTTGAAACTGCGGAGCCGGGGGGTCCGCCTCAGGCATAGGGAGCTTTTCTTCCTCATCCTTTGATACGAGCAGAGCTTCGTGTGCGGAGGCAGGATTGTAGTAAGTGCCCCAATCGCAGTACACCTGCCGGAGGCTGGGGAGTTTTAACAACCAGGTGGGGAGTTGCCCGATGGCGTTTTGGCGCAGGTCGAGCATCTCGAGCCGGGTGAACACCTGTATGCAACGAGGGACGGCGCGCAGTTCCAGCCCGGAAAGGTTCAGATACTGGCTGCCATTTTTTTCATATACCCAGTTCTGCAAGGCCAGGTAAATGTCTTCTTCGTGAAACTGGCAGAGGGTAAACCCACCATCATCAAACAGTTGTATCCTGAACTTGCCCCGTAACGGGTGCCGGAAAAAGTCAATATAAGACAAGCGGCAGGGGTTGTGGCGCAGGTCCGCCAGCTCGAGGCTGTGGAGCCGGTGGAGTTCCTCCGGTACGAACTCAAAGGCGTTGTGCCGGAGGCCGATGTGCTTCAGGCCAGAATAGGTAGACAGCCAGGCAGGCAGGGCCTTCAGTTTATTATGGCTGAGGTCTATGGCGGTAAGGCCGCTCATCTGCAGTATTTCTTCGGGCAGCGTTTCGAGATCCAGGCCACTCAGGCCGAGGGTGTTTCCGAAAGGCCCCCAGTAAGTCCGGCATTCCAGGATCTGCAGTTTTTCCTGTGAAGAGCACTCGCTCAGCACCATGCCGCCGCATTGCCCGGTGTGGAAGAAGATATAGCGGGCAAGCAGGTGAGTGTCTACACCAGTGGTTTTACCGAGATGCAGCAGATGATCCTCAAGGCTGGCCTTATTCTGGGAGGGGTCGTAATTGAGCAGCCACATCAGCTGGCTGGCATGAGGGCCATGCGTTCGGCCTTCCTCGACCACCAACCGAAGGAGGTTCCTCAGGCAATTTCTGAGGTACAGGCGCTGTTCATTCCGGCTGGTAAGAAAATAGGCGGAGAGGCTGAGCAGAAAATCCTGCGTAGCCTGCTGGCTGTTCAGCAGGCGCAGGGCCAATTCCTCGTTGCGCTCTTCCTGAGTATTTAGCAGGCGAAGGATATTGTTGCAAGCTTTTTGAGATAGGGACATAGCCTCCTGTATTGCATTTCACTTAAAAATAAGGTTAAATGCCGATTTTCCAGAACCATAGCCGGGTAATTAACTGTTTCACAACAAAAGAAAGAGTGGCAGTTGCGGAAAGATATAAGCTCCGGGCAGGAAAAAAATATGATCAGGAAGATTTCCTTTTAGGAAAGAACACCTTATATTAATAGCGCAAAGGCGCGATTGCGCCCACTTTTCTTCTTTTGTCATTTCCACAGGGCTGGCAAGCCTTGGGGCCCTGGCCCGATTCAGTGCCGCTGCTGTAGCCTGTTCCTGGCTTTTTTACCCCAAAAGCCAAAGTTTTGTCGCTTTCACAGATAGCGATAAGGCTCAATGGAGCCGCCGTATCGCTTTCAGGCCATAGCAAAAACCCAATTGATTAAACCCAAGATTCCCAAGCTATGAATGCAACGATCGCACAAATCGAAAAAGCTTTCTGGCCGGTAAAGTTCGAACAATTACATCGCGATTATTACGACTGGCTTTCCCAGGTGGATTTCTGGAAATATGAACTCAGGCACATGGAAAATGCCATGAAGCAATTTCTGTGTTATCCGTTATCCAAAGGCCAGGCCGGCAAGATGCGAGATATTTTTAACCGCTTTATGGCCGATATTAAACCGGAAATAAGAGAGATCGAAGGCTGGGTGCGTGCCTTTCACCGCCAACTTGCCCATTTCATCAATCCCGAAATTAACGGGCAAGAGCCCAGGCGCAATGGGGAGCACCGGCGCCTCTTCCGTAAAATGAAAGCCTTCCGGCAGCGCCTCGCCCTGCTAAAACAGCAGTTGTACCGGCTACTTTCGGAAGTCCTTCGCCAGAAAAAAGCGGCCAGCCATCCGCATCGTGCCATCTGGGCCTACCGCTACTCGATACAGTTGCGGCAGAGCGGCTGAAGCCCTTTCAGTTGGCCGTATGCAGTAGGCGGTTGAATCCGGCTTACAGCGTACCGCGAAGTTCCTGTTCCCGCTCTATGGCTTCGAACAGCGCCTTAAAGTTGCCCTTCCCAAATGAGCGGGCCCCTTCCCGCTGTATGATCTCGTAGAATACTGTGGGGCGGTCCTGCACGGGCTTGGTGAATATCTGCAGCAGATATCCTTCCTCATCTCGGTCGACGAGGATGTTCAGCCGCTTGAGTTCCCTGAGGTCTTCGTTGATCTTACCCACCCGGTCGAGCACGGTCTCGTAGTAGGTATCCGGTACGTGGAGAAAGTCCACTCCACGCTTGCGCAGCTCGTCCACCGTGAAGATAATGTTGTCGGTAGCTACGGCAATGTGCTGTACGCCGGCGCTGCGGTAGTAGTCGAGATATTCCTCGATCTGCGATTTTTTGAGGCCCTGTGCCGGTTCATTGATGGGAAACTTGATGTAGCCGTTCCCACTACTCACCACCTTGCTCATCAGAGCGGTATACTTAGTGGAAATGTCCTTGTCGTCGAAAGTGACCAGCAATTTGAAGCCCATCACCTCCTGGTAGAATTTAACCCACTCGTTCATCTGCCCCAGTTCCACATTGCCTACGCAGTGGTCTACGTACTTAAGGCCAATAGGCACCACCTTCATGAGGCTTTTCCTTTCCAGGAAACCCGGTAAAAAGGGCCCTTCATAATGATTGCGTTCTACGAAGGTATGGATGGTCTCCCCGTAGGTATGTATGGAGGCCACCGTCTCTTCTCCAAACTCATCTTTTAGGGTTTGGGGTTTTTTGAAGGCTCTGGCGCCTCGTTCTACGGCCTTCTCAAAGGCTTCTTCTGCATCGTCCACCCAGAGGGCCAGCACTTTGACGCCATCTCCATGCTTCAGCACGTGCTTCGCTACTTCGTGCTCGGGGCTAAGCGCCGAAGTGAGCATAAAGCGGATCTTACCCTGTTCGAGCACGTAGGAAACCGTTTCGCGGTCTCCGGTCTCCGGGCCGCGGTAGGCCACCAGTTTAAAACCGAAGGCCGCCTGGTAATAATGGGCAGCCTGCTTGGCGTTACCCACGTAAAATTCTATATAATCCGTCCCGTTGATGGGGAAGGTGTCGCGTTGGGTATCTGGTCTATTTTTGGTTGCGGTATCCATTGGTGGTATATTTTTTAATCTAATTCTTAGCAGGCTCTCCCTCCGGCAGCCAGCTCCTGAAATAGTCCTTATCCTCGATCTGCATGGCGTGCTCCGTCAGCTTCAGCGGGCGGAAAGTATCCACCATGACAGCCAGCTCTTTGGTTTCTTTGGCGCCGATGCTCTTCTCCACGGTGCCGGGGTGCGGGCCGTGCGGAATGCCTCCCGGGTGCAGCGTGATCATGCCTTTTTCCACGTGCTTCCGGCTCATGAAGTCCCCGTCTACGTAGTAGAGCACCTCATCGCTGTCGATATTGCTGTGGTTGTAAGGCGCAGGGATGGCCTTCGGATGGTAATCGTACAGGCGCGGCACAAAGGAGCAGATGACAAAATTGCGGGCGGCAAAGGTCTGATGTACAGGGGGCGGTTGGTGGACACGCCCTGTGATGGGTTCGAAATTGTGGATGCTGAAGGCATAGGGATACACGTAGCCATCCCAGCCCACGAGGTCGAAGGGGTGGTTGAGGTAATAATAGGGGTAGACCTTATCCTGCTTTTTGATGTAAAAGAGGAATTCCCCTTGTTCGTCGTGGGTTTCCAGCTCGGAAGGCTTGCGGATGTCGCGCTCGCAGAAAGGAGCGTGTTCCTGGAGCTGGCCATACTCATTGCGGTAGCGGCGGGGTGTAGTGACCGGGCTGTAAGATTCGACGATGAACAGGCGGTTGTCTTCCCCGTCGAACTCCAGCTGGTAGATGGTGCCGCGGGGAATGACCAGATAATCGCCGTACCCAAAGCCTACATTACCGTACATAGTGCGCAACCGGCCATTGCCTTTGTGGACGAAGATCACTTCGTCTGCATCTGCATTCTTGAAGAAATAGTCCGTCATGCTTTTGCGGGGCGCCGCCAGGATGATCTTACAGTCGTCGTTGACGAGCACGGGCTTGCGGCTAAGCAGGTAATCGTCTTCGGCAGGTACGCCGAAGCCCTTCAGGCTGCGGTGTTTGAGTTGTTTGTCCTCCACTATGGTAGGTACGACGGAGAACGGGTCGCTCACCTGAACGATCTGAGTGGGCGGGTTGCTGTGGTAAAGCAGGGAGGACAGGTCGCTGAAACCCTCGGTAGAGAACAGCTCCTCGTGATAGAGGCTGCCGTCGGGCTTGCGAAACTGAGTGTGCCGTTTGGGAGGCACTTTTCCGAGGCTATAGTAATGCATCAGGCTTAGGTTTTTTTGGTTAGGAAAATCAGGGTATATGGTTTTATGCAGGGCTGAGGTTGTCGAATACGATATTGAGCGTGGCCACCAGCTGGCTGATGTCTTTGTCTTCCAGCCCCTGCCAGGCCCGGAGGCGGGCGTCGCGGATGATGGGCATCACGGCCTCTATCTTATCCCTCCCATCTTCGGTGAGCTCTATCTTAAAGCGCCGCCGGTCATCCAGGTCGGTAATGCGGCGGGTCAGGCCTTTCTTGCAAAGCAGGTCTATGATCCTGGTGATGGTGGGCGGGTCTTTGAAGGTCGCCCCGGCTATGTCCAGCTGGCTGAGGCCTTCCTGGCGGTCCAATACCTGAAGGACGACCCACTGGTCGATGGTAATGCCGCTATCGGAAGCGGCCAGCTGGTGCTGAAAGAACTGCTTCATCCGTTTGGCCGTGCGTTCCAAAATGAAGCCCGAGGCCTCCGGCCTTTTGTCCTGCTTTTTAGATACTAATGCTTCCGACACTTATCTTGATTTGTCATTTCGGCAATAAGGCTTGAGCCAAGGCTCGGTACCCCGTTACAAAAATAGTTGTTATGCTAACTATTCGCAAGTAAAATAAACTTTTTTCTGGAAGCTCACCCTCGCTGTTTACCTGTTCGCAAGCCTTTTTTAATCTCAGGCCGCTGCATTTGAACGATCAGTTTTCCACTAAGGAGGAGAAGTTGCTGTTCGGCTTCCGTAATGGTGTATTTGGTGCCGATATGTGTCAGGAGTTCATAGAGTATCTGGAGGTCTGTATCCGTAAGAGGCTTTTCCTGCTCTAAAAGGAGGATGAGCCGCTGCTGTTGGGGCTCCAGCTCGATGGTTTCCGGCAGGGGAGCCTGGTTGTTCTCCAGCAGGACGTTAAAGCTGAAAAATACGGGGGTGATGCCATACTGGCGGCAGTCTTCACGAATGTCCTTGGCGAGGGTGGCCCGGCGGGCATCCAGGCCGCTGGAGGGCAGCCGGGCGAGTACCCCCAGGGAGAATACAGCGCCTTCGTGCCTGGAAAAAGTATATCGGTTGCCGGCGGCATCAGCATCGACGATCAGCAGCACCTTTTTGGGGCTGGGGTCCTGTTTGAGTACCTGCAGGGCGGTGTAGTAACCGATGTTATCGGTCATGGCCCCATCAATAAGATGCAGGTAGGGCCGTTCTTCCGAATAATCGCTCACCAGAGTCGTATTGGAGATCAGGACCGGAAAGCTGCCGCTGGCCTTGATGCCTACTGCCAGGGGTACGTCGAAGGGGTTGAGGGAATCTTTCACGACCTTTCGCAGGCGGTGGGTATAGCCGGAGATCCTGTACCGGCCCAGAATATCGGGCGTGAAGGGGAATATGGCCATGGTGCTCAGGGTAGAGCTATTGGTGATGTGCAAGGGGAAGAGCACGGGGCGGGGGCTGTCGGCGGGAATGAACAGATCGCCGAGTAATATACTCTCGGGCTTGGCATTCAGCAATTTCTGCCGCCTGCTGAAGCCCAGCACCTGCTCGTCAATGGCTCTTTCCAGGGCATCCCCGTCATCTACCTTGGAGAACCAGAGGCGGGGGTCGAAATTGGCCCGCAGCAGGACGCCGGTATAGGAGTAGGCGAGGCTCTCTCTGACCTGGTTTTTCAGGTAATTGTCCAGCCGGAAAGCTTCCTGCCGGTTGAACAGCTCGTGTTCGTAGAGGGCGCTGATGTAGGCCCCCCCGGCAAAGCCGCCTCCGGACACGGTAGACAGGTAGTCGACCTGTTGCAGCATGTCCTGGCCGTTTTCCAGCCCGATCTCTTCCAGGCCCAGCATGATGCCGATGCCAAAGTTGGCGGCGCGGGAGCCACCCCCGGAAATGGCCAGCGCCACGGCGAGGGTAGAGTCCTGCCCGGGGCGCTCCTGTACGCTTTTGTAATAGCTCAGCCGGACCGTCGGCACCGGCTCGCCATCCTTGAGGAAGTGGCTGCGGTCGGGATAGATCTTCTTTGAACAGCTGGCCCAAAGCAGGCAGGCCAGGAGGCAGGCCAGAAAATGAAATCTTATTTGGTTCATAGAATGTTAGTTGGATGATCGGGCAAAACCGTAAAGGCAGAAGGTAAAATAAGAAGGTAAAAGGTAAAAGGTAAAATAAGAAGGTAAAAGGTAAAAGGTAAAATAAGAAGGTAAAAGGTAAA
>CAYVVK010000037.1:0-2393 GCA_964454855.1 uncultured Phaeodactylibacter sp.
CCCGCAGTTTGCGCAGGCGGGTGGGCACGTTGCCACGGATGTCCTTGATGGTAATGTCGGGGCGGAAGTCCAGCATCTGGGCCTTGCGGCGGGCGGAGGAAGTGCCTACCACTGCCCCCTTCCGCAGCTGGAAGGTTTCCCCATTTTTCAGGACTTCCTTTCGGATCACCAGCCAGTCGGCCGGGTCTTCACGGTAGGACACAGCGGTGATGGACAAGCCCTCCGGGGCCTTGGTGGGCAGGTCTTTCATGGAATGTACCGCCACATCGACCTCATCCCTTATCAGGGCCTCTTCGATCTCTTTGGTAAAGAAACCCTTGCCCTCCATCTTATCGAAGCTGAGGTGTTGAATGCGGTCGCCCTGGGTTTTGATGATGCGCAGTTCGGAATCGAGGCCTGCTGCCTTTAATTGTTCCTGCGTGTGGTTGGCCTGCCAGAGTGCGAGTTTGCTGCCCCGGGTGCCTATTCTTATGGTTTTGCTCAAAACGATTATTTTCGCGCAAAGATAGCAGATTAGCGGGATTATTCTAAGGAAGCTGGCGGTGGAGGGCGAGCCAAAAAGGGAGGGATAATCCTGTCGGTATCAACTTTTTTTCTACCTTTGCCTCATGCAACTATCCGCCAGAGAATTAGCGCAACTCCTAAATGGAACAGTGGAAGGAGACCCTGCCGTTACGGTAAACCGCCCCAGCCGGATCGAGGAAGGAGGAGCGGCCACCATTTCTTTTCTCGGCAACCAGAAGTATGAAGAATATGCTTATTCTACTACGGCATCCATCCTTTTGGTAAACCGTAGTTTCACCCCCCGCCAGCCGGTGGCGGCCACTCTCATCCGGGTGGATGATGTTTACCGGTCGGTGGCGGTACTGCTCGAGAGGTTCGGCCGTGGCAACAACCAGCCGGCGGAGGTTTCCGAAAAGGCCTACATCCACCCCGAGGCTGAAGTGGGTAGGAATGTGGGGGTCGGGGCTTTCGCCGTGGTGGAAGCGGGTGCCCAGGTGGCGGAAGGCAGCCGCATTCACGCCCATGTATTCATAGGAAAGGGCGCCAGGGTAGGAAAAAATACGGTGCTCTACCCCGGAGTCCGCCTGCTGGATAACTGCGAAGTAGGAGAAAACTGCATCATCCACGCAAATGTGGTCATTGGCAGCGATGGTTTTGGCTTTGCTCCGCAGGAGGACGGCAGCTACCGGAAGATCGCACATGTCGGGCGGGTGGTCATCGAAGACAATGTGGAAATTGGCGCCAACACGACCATCGACCGGGCCACCATAGGCGAGACCGTGATCCGCTCCGGTGCGAAACTGGACAACCTCATCCAGGTGGGGCACAATGTGGAGATCGGTGAGAATACCGTGATCGCCGCCCAGACAGGCATTGCCGGCAGCACCCGCATCGGCAGGTCCTGCCGTATCGGCGGCCAGGTCGGTTTCGTCGGCCATATCAACGTAGCAGACGGCACTCAGATACAGGCTCAGAGCGGAATTGCCTCGCCTATCAAAGAACCCAACCAGGCCCTGTTCGGGTCTCCGGCTATTGACTATAAGAACTATATCCGCTCCTATGCAGTCTTCAAACAGCTCCCCGAGTTATACAAAAAGATAAACGAGCTGGAACGTAAGCTCGGCGAGAAGCAAGATGCTCCTAACCAGGGTTCGAGTAGTTAAAAACTGTATCTTTGCAAAAATTTTCAGCCGACTACCTTTTATGATGAAACAACAAACTATTAAAAAACCGGTAACGGTGAAGGGCGTAGGGCTTCACACCGGCAAGGAAGTAGTGCTCACCTTCAAGCCCGCCCCAGTCAACCATGGTTACAAATTCAAACGTGTGGACCTGGACGGCCAGCCGGTGCTGAACGCCGATGTCAGCCGGGTTGCTTCCACCAAACGCGGCACCACCATCAAATCGGGCGCCACCGAGGTCAATACCGTAGAACACGCCCTCTCCGCCCTCTCCGGCCTGGGGATCGACAACGTGCTCATGGAACTCAACGGGCCGGAAGTCCCCATTCTGGATGGCAGTGCCCGCCCCTTCGTCCTCGCGCTGGAAGAAGCCGGCACGGAAGAACAGGCTGCCGAACGGGAACTATTCGTCATCGAACAGCCCATTTTCTTTAAAGACGAACATTCCGGAGCAGAACTACTGGCCCTTCCCCACGATGGCTTTGAGATCATCGCCATGATCGACTTCAACTCCAATGTGCTGGGGCAGCAGTATGCCCATTACAACGGCACCACCGATTACGGCAAGGAGATCGCGCCCTGCCGCACTTTCGTCTTCTTCCACGAGTTGGAGTACCTCTTCGAGCAGAACCTCATTAAGGGAGGCGGCCTGGACAATGCCATCGTGATCGTCGACCGCAAGGTCAGCCAGGAGGAGCTGGACCGCAT
>CAYVVK010000037.1:2403-18709 GCA_964454855.1 uncultured Phaeodactylibacter sp.
TCGATGGCTACATTCAGACGGTCATGTGTGCCGTGGCCATCGACCGCATCGCCAAAAAGCTGGGCAAACCCAGCGTGACGGTCGACCAGGAGGGCATCCTCAACACCATCAAGCTGCACTACAAGAACGAACCGGCCCGCCACAAACTCCTGGATGTGATCGGCGACATGGCGCTGCTCGGGCACCGCATCAAAGGCAAGATCGTGGCCACCAAGCCGGGGCATAAGGCCAATGTGGAGTTCACCAAACTGCTGAAAAAACACTACCAGGAGCAGCGCAAACTGCGCGGCAAACCCCACTACGACCCCAACCAGGAGCCCATCTTCAACCTCACGCAGATCGCCTCCTGGCTGCCGCACCGCTACCCCTTCCTGCTAATTGACAAGATCATCGAACTTTCTGAGCGCCATGTAGTTGGTGTGAAAAATGTTAGCTTTAACGAATACTTTTTCCAGGGCCACTTCCCCGGCAACCCGGTGATGCCCGGCGTGCTGCAGATCGAAGCGATGGCGCAAACGGGTGGCATGCTGGTACTATCTACCGTGGAAGACCCCGGCAATTGGGATACTTATTTTCTGAAAATTGAGAACGCTAAGTTTAAGCATAAAGTCGTTCCCGGCGATACGGTCATCTTCAAAATGGAGCTGCTTTCCCCGATCCGGCGTGGCATCTGCCAAATGCAGGGCACTGCTTACGTAGGCAACAAGATCGTATCAGAAGCCGAGTTAATAGCTCAAATCGTTAAGCGCTCATAACAATGAATTATTACAATAGCAACTTGAACAGTGTCATCCACCCCGATGCGAAGATCGGCAAGAACGTTACGATCGAGCCCTTCAGCTATATCGATAAGAACGTCGTGATCGGTGATGACACCTGGATTGGCCCAAATGTTACCGTTTTCGAAGGGGCGCGCATCGGTAAGGGCTGTAAGATATTTCCCGGCGCCGTAATCGCCGGCATCCCTCAGGACCTGAAATACAAAGGGGAACCTACTACGGCGGAAATCGGAGACTACACGACCGTCCGGGAGTTCGTTACTGTAAACCGCGGCACTGCTTACGCCAATAAGACCGTAGTGGGCAGCCACTGCCTGCTGATGGCCTACGTGCACATCGCACACGATTGTAAGCTTGGCGACCACGTCATCCTAGCCAATAACGTCAACCTGGCCGGCCATGTGGAGATCGAAGACTGGGCCATCCTGGAAGGCCTGGTGGCCGTTCAGCAGTTCATCAGGATCGGCAAGCACAGCTTTATCGCCGGCGGCTCCCTGGTGCGCAAGCACGTGCCGCCCTACGTAAAGGCCGCCCGGGAGCCATTGTCTTACGCCGGCGTCAACAGCATCGGCCTGCGCCGCCGCAATTTCTCCACTGACCAGATCAACGCCATTCAGGAAATATACCGCATCTTATTCGTCAAAGGATATAACACCTCCCACGCCCTGGAGATCATCGAAGACTCTCTGGAGCCCACACCCGAACGGGAGAACATCCTTTCTTTCATCCGCAGTGCCGACCCCGGCATCATGCGGGGGTATCAGCAAATTAACGGCAGTAATATCGATGAAGATTGAACTGGAAAAGGCCGGCAAGCGATACCGCTTCGACTGGATACTGAAGAACATCAGCCTCTCCTTTGAAGCGGGAAAACAGTATGCCATCACCGGGCCCAACGGCTCGGGCAAATCCACCCTCCTCAAAATACTGTCCGCCCACCTCACCCCTTCCAAAGGGAAGATCCGTTTTTACCATTCGGAAAAAGAGCTGGAGACCGGCAGCGTTTACCAGTACCTTTCCTTCGCTGCTCCCTATATTGAACTGATCGAGGAATTCACCCTCTGGGAAGCCCTGCAGTTCCACCTGCGCTTTAAGCCCCTGCTGGCGCCGCTCACCGCCGAGGACATCCTCCGCCGGCTGAACTTCCACAAAGCCCGGAACAAACCGGTACGCAACTTTTCCTCCGGCATGAAGCAGCGCCTGAAACTCGTCCTGGCCATCTGTTCAGATACGCCCCTGCTGCTGCTGGACGAACCCACCACCAATCTCGACAAAGAGGGCATTCAATGGTACCGCCAACTCATCGATGACTACGCCGGCGGCCGCCTGCTCATCGTGGCCTCCAACGTGGATGTGGATCTTGATTTTTGTGAGGAACGGGTGGATATTCTCGACTTCAAGTAACTCTCACCTCGTCCTTGTCATCCACCCGCAGGGTAAACAGGCCGGCGAGTATCATACATACTCCTCCCACAATAAGGGCATAAACGGCCTCGCCACCGAAGAAAGTACCCACGATAAAGCCCAGAATGGTGGCCGCCACGATCTGCGGAATGACGATGAAGAAATTGAATACGCCCATATAGTATCCCATCTTATCCGCCGGCAAAGCGCCCGCCAGCATGGCGTAGGGCACCGACAGGATGCTCGCCCAGGCAAAGCCCACGCCCACCATAGAGGCCAGCAGCCACATCGGGTCGGAAAGAAAATACACGGAGATCAGCCCCAGGCCGCCCAGCGACAGGCAGATGAGGTGGGTGACGCGGCGGCTGGTGTACCGGGCCATCGCCGGCAGGGTAAAGGCCACGAGAGCGGCGATCCCGTTATATACCGCGAAGAGGAAGCCCACCCAGTCCGCCCCCTCGTTGTACAGCAGGGAGGTAGGGTTATCCGTGCCATAGATGTGATTCGTCACTGCCGAGGTAGTATAGATCCACATGGAAAAAAGAGCAAACCAGGAGAAGAACTGCACCACCGCCAGTTGCTGCATGGTCTTGGGCATTTGCAGCAGATCGGTCATGATGGCCACAAAGCCGCTCTTATAGCGGCCCCGCCGCATCAGGCTGCCGGAAACCAGCCACAGGGCGCCTACGAATACCAGGCCGAAAGCGAAGATGTACAATTCCTTCTGCAGGCCGGCGCGGGCCACCAGGGCAATGACCAGTGCACCCAGCAGGGCCGCCCCCCCTCCTATCCGCAACTGCCGGCCGCCCCGGCTTTCATACTCTTCCCGGCTCAGGCCTTCCAGCACCCGCTTGTCGGAATCCTCGGCATTGTCCTCGAACTGCTTCAGTTCCTCCGGCGAATATTCTTCAGAGCGGAGGACCGTCCACAACACCGCCAGGAAGAACACGATGGCGCCCAGATAGAAGGACCACTTCACCGAATCGGAGATCATGCCCGGCGGGGCGGTATTGTCTACATCAAACCAGTTGGCCAGCATCCAGGGCAGCATGGAAGCGATGACGGCCCCGGTACCGATGAAGAAGCTCTGCATGGCAAAACCCATGGTGCGCTGCTCAGACGGCAGGTTGTCCCCCACAAAGGCCCGGAAAGGCTCCATGCTGATGTTGATGGAAGCATCCATGATCCATAACATACCCGCTGCCACCCACAGCGTAGGCGAATTGGGCATCAGGCATAGCGCGATGGAGGCCAGCACCGCTCCTATCAGAAAATACGGCCGGCGCCGCCCCAGCCGCGGATGCCAGGTGCGGTCGCTGAAATAACCGATGACGGGCTGCACGAGCAGGCCGGTGAGCGGCGCGGCGATCCACAGGATGGGGATCTGCTCCACTTCGGCGCCCAGAGTCTCGAAAATGCGGCTGGTATTGGCGTTCTGCAGCGCAAAACCGAACTGTATGCCGAGAAAGCCGAAGCTCATGTTCCAGATCTGCCAGAAGCTTAGGCGGGGCTTCTTTTTTAGGGCTGTAGCCGGGATGTCTGTGGCCATGTGGGTTTGAGTTGGTTTTTGAATGGGGATTAAGGTAGTAAAAGATTGGGAGATGGGGAATAGGGTGGCGATTGAAAAGATACGGTAATTAAGACTACTGCAGCAACGAGGCCCGGATAGGCGGCGCCGGCAGCATCGGAATCTATGAGATGCGTATCGCCGAGGCTGCCGCTCCACAGATCGACGGCATCCGGAAGGCAAAGGGAGATGAGGCGTTTTTCTTTCGGCGGGATGGGGTAGTTGGGAATGTTCGTAATCGTGGACGAGCAATCCAAGTTACAATTTTTTATTCATACAGGATTTTTCTACTCAACCTTTTCCCAGGTATTTCAGCACTGCTTCCGTCCGGTTGCTGACATGCAGCTTATGATAGATATTGTGGATATGCTGTTTCACCGTTCCGATCACGATGTTCATCTCCTCGGCGATCTCCCGGTACAGCAGGCCCTGTGACAGAAGCCCCAGCAGTTCCAGTTCGCGGGGGCTGAGCAATTCCAGCTCTTTGAGAGGATTAGGGCCATGGAAGAAAAAATTTGTCACCCGCCGGGCGATAGCGGGCGTCATCGGCGCGCCCCCCTGCAGCAGTTCACGGACGGCGGCGATGATCTTTTCCTCGTCGGTGGTCTTCAGCAGGTATCCACTGGCGCCCGCTTTGAGAGATTCGAAGATCTCATCGTCTTTGTCGAAAACAGTGTACATCATAAACTGGATCTCGGGCCGCAGCGCTTTGACCTGCCGCACACACTCGATGCCGCTTTGGCCGGGCAGGCCTATGTCTACCAGGACGACCCCGGGTTCGGAGCGGGGTAAGAAGGCGATGGCTTCCTCTGCATTTTTGTATTGGCCAAGCACATTAAAATCTTCTGTTTCCGAAAAGGTGGTGGCGAGAAAATCCATTACATCAGGCCGGTCTTCGACAAAAGAGATCTTTGTGGTTAACTTTTCCATGATCACGGGGTTTTGGAAGTTTCTGTTTCTTTTTCTAAAGGTATTTTCATTTTTACAGTGGTGCCATTGTCACTGAGGATTTCCATGGTGGCACCGATCTGTTGCATTCGGTGTTTCATGTTTCTCAGGCCGTTGCTGAAGCGGTTGTCCCGGCCCGGAGAAAACCCTGTGCCATTGTCTCTGACCTCGATGTACAGCCCGTCTTTAAAAAGCATTGAGAAGTAAACCTGGTTTGCGCTGGAATGCTTTACGATGTTGTGGGCACACTCTTTAAGGCAAAGGAAAATGTTGCGCCGCTTTTTTCCGCTGATCATGAGGCTTGGTAATTCGTGCGGAATGTTGGTTTCACACTCAATGCCGGCCACATCCAGGTATTCCACCAGAAAGTGGCGCATGTAGGCGGCCAGGTCGGGCAGGTTGTCATAGTTTCCATTCATGGCCCAGATGATCTCTTTCATATTCTCCACCAGCCCGGCCGCGTAATTTTCCACCCGCCTGAGCTCTACTACCCGTTCTTCTGCAGATTCTTTTTTCTTCATATTCTTGATCAGCAACTGAATGGAAGTCAGGCCGCCGGCAAGGTCCTCATGCATTTCGGAGGCGATGCGGTTTCGCTCTTCCTGCAGCGCTTTTTGCATCTCCTCTCTGCGCCGGAATTCCTCTTCTTTTTTATAGATACTTTTCCGCAGGAAAAAGCGAAATATAAAATAAGCGGCAATGGCCGCTGCGAGGAAAAAAGGGATGAGAAATTCCGGCGTCAGCCAGAAAGGAGGATGTATGGTTATTTCCAGTGCTTTCTCAGGCCCTCTCAGCCCGTTGGCATTTACGCCATACATTCGCAGGTGGTAGGTTCCGCTTGGCACTTGCACGAATTTGGCTTTTCCTCCGTTTTCGAGGATTTTCCATTCCTCGTCGTATCCTTCCAGGCGAAAGTAAACCTTATTGAACTTCGCCAGGTAATGAGTAAGCCCCATGAGTTCGAATTCCAGCGTATTTTTATCATGCGGGAAGGCGAGCTTTTCCATCTCCTCTATATTCAGCTCAGGTTTGTATGGCTCCGAATTGACCATAAGGGATTTCACCATGATCTTTGGCCCATAGGGATAGGGCCGGATGGAGTCCGGATGGAAAACCACCAGCCCCTTGCTGGCCCCCAGCCAGATCTTACCATCGGAGGGCTGGGCATGGGCGTAGAGTTGGAATTCCTGAGAAGGGAGCCCATCTCCCTCCCGGTACTGGTAGAGTTCACCGGAGCCGGTTGAATAACACCATATTCCATCACCGGTAGCCAGCCAATACCGCCCCCTTTCGTCTTTATCGATGAAAAAAACCGGGGTATTACGCAGGAGTTCTTGGTCCGGAAATAAATTACTAAACTGTCCGGTAGAAAGATCAAGCCGTAAAGCGCCATTGAAAGCCCCTAAAATCAGCTGGCCTTCTTCCTGCCGGATGGAATAAACATCGGTGCCGACCTCTATGCTGGTGTCCAGGCAAAGGGTGTCGTCTTTCCACCGGAGGACAGACAGTTGGCCTCCCTGATTGGCACAATAGTGAACCTGGCCATCGGGTGAGGAGGAAGCATAAAACACGTTGTACTCCTCTGGTTTTCCCCATGGTTCTTTTTCCCAGCGGCTGGGCCCTTTTTTCAGAATAAAGAGCCCCTGGTTGGTCGTCAGCAGCTTATGAGATTCGGAAAGGTGCAGGACAGCAAGCAGCTGCTCTTTGCGGCTATTATAGACTTTCCGCAAGCGGCCATTCTGCCGCTGGTATAGGGCCTGGCCGGCTAATGCCCACACCGAGCCTTTTGCATCGCAACTCAAGTGGTGAATGGAAACCAGCTCTCCTTCGTAGGAAAAATGGTGCTGTAGAGATCCATTTTTGCTGAATGCAAAGAGGCCATCCTGAGGTGTAGAGCACCACAAGAGGCCTTGTCCGTCCTCCACTATTGAGCTGGCCTGTACAGACAAGCTGCCTATAGTGTCAAAAGGATTGGTGAAACGGGAGCCGCCAATCCAAGCGTGAGAAATAGCCGCCTTATCATGGCTAGCCAACCACAAATGATCTCGCTTATCCAGGTAAACTTCTCTAAGGTCATTGCTGGCAACGCTACCTGCTTTCCCTTCTTCAAAAGTATGACGTTGGGTGAACTTTCGGTTTCGGCGGTCGAAGAGCCAAAGCCCAGAACCTTTGGTAATGACGAAGAGGTAACGCTCATTTCCTATCGCTCCACCCTTCACAAAATCTTCCTCGCCGGAGGGCAGGGCATAAACCCGGAGCGCCTCCGGGCGATATGGATTGAAAGCGGCCAGGCCGGCCTTCGAAAACAGCCAGGCCAGGCTATCATGCTCGATGATGGCCTGAGAAAACTGCCTGTGGCCAGGAGGAAGCCCATTGTCCAGGAAGATACGCTTTACAAAGTTGCCATCGGAAGTCCGGGTGATCAGTTCTATGCCTTCTGCTTTCAGCCAGGGGCAGGCGTAGATGCTTTTCAGGCGGCCGTCGGCCAGGGTGTCCACAGCAAAACGGTAACCTCTGGTTTCCATTATTTTTTCTGAATGCCCGTTCCGGACATTATAACGATAGATGTTCCAGTCGGCCTTCAGCCACAGTATACTGTCTCTTTCCAGGTGGAACAGACAATAGCCATTATCTATTTTTTGCCCTTCATGCTCCAGCTGGAAGGCAAGAAAAGCACCCGTTTTCCGTTCGTAGCAGTTGATACCATTTTGAGGGGTGAACCAGATATTGCCCTGGCTGTCTTCAAAAAAACCGCTCTGTATGTCATTACTCAACAGCCCTCTTCCTTCTCCTCCATTGGTATTGGCTGTTGTGAAATTTTCCGCCCATAGGCCATCGAAGCGATACACCCCTTCCATGGAGCTGATCCAGACAAAACCACGGGCATCTGTCCAGATGAAGTCATTAAATCGGTTTTTGAGGCCTTCTGAAGGTTTGAGGTGTTCAAAGAACAGATTAAATGGCTGGCCGGCACATTCCATCAGCATCAAAATAAGCAGGCTGCTCCCGAGGAGCCGCCTGCTCATCCTGTTCTGAAGGAAAACGGATTTCAGCCTGCCTTTCATTATACGTATTTATATAAGAAGGTGTAACATTGTAAAATACCTGAATTATTTCATTTTTTCAAGCCCGGCCCCTCCGTGCTTCTTCCACAGCAAGCCTAACGTTCTCCTTGGCACCATCACCGTCTGTACCCTCATCCGGCCACTGTGGAGGGCAACCAATGGTATGTAATGCAAAAGGTAAATTGCTACCCAGATAAAACGATTCGTCAAGGCCCGGCTTTCCCTCCTCAAGGTGTATGGCCTCGAGATGGTAATCGGCGTCCAGTTGCACGGTTCTGGCCCTCATGTTCTCATCAAGCAAAAGCGCGGTTCCATCGGTAAACCCGACCCCGGTAAGCCAGCCACTGTCTTTAAATATAGTGTCAACCGTTTTTCCTGGTATGTCGCCCAGCTCCGCTCCTTCCGCAGCAATTTCAAGTGCAGAAACGAAGCCGCTCTTTTTCAAAAGGGGTAGTTTTAAGGCTCGCTGGGCAACAGCTACGGCCTCCGTCATTTTCCCGATGGGGAGCTCTACTTCCTTCAGCCCCCTGCGGATCGCTATGGTAAAGGTAAACCAGTCGTCCTGATCATACATGCCGGGAGCATAGGACTGCTTGCCGCCACCGATGAAGATTTCATCCCAGCCGTCGCGGCCCTTAAACAGGCCTTCAAAATTATTGAAATACCCGAAGAAGTAACCATCCTCTTCAAGCTTGGGTAAAAAGTGGAACTGATATTCGTCCACATCAGAAGCCGGATAGTGCAAGGCCCCTGCCACCCCTTTTTTATGAGCGGGGGGAATGGCCCGGGCCTCTCCGGTGTACCGACCGTCCTTCACAGCCACCTTAACTACCTGGAGGCTTACATTCTCTGCCTTTCCCACTTCTTTCAGGGCAAATGCGATGCCAATGGTATCCGGTTCATCAAGGATGGGCTGGAGGTCGGCTCTTCTCAGTAAGAGGCCTCCCGGACGGTTTGCGGGTCTGTTGCTCATATTTATCTTTATTGTAAAAAAATAGGTTTCAACTCCTGAGGTTTCACTCATCCAAAATTAGGCACTGAAAAATTTGGCGGCCTATAACTTTTGTTATAGGTATCTCTCGCCAGCTTCTCTGATATTTGTGGCGTGCATAGGTAAACTATGCTCTCTTCGTAATACCACCAGGAGGAAAAGCCTTCTGGTGGCTTTTTGGCTGCTTCAAAGCGCCCCCCAAAAAACCAATTTTCAACTATCGTGGAGGCCATTTCCGACAATGGTATTTCCATTTATTCAGGCGCTTTCCGCCTGGCCGCATTAAAGGTGGCGGCCTTCCTGCCCCTTTCCGGGCAGCTGATATTGTTGTTCTGCCTGATAAGCCTGCAATAGGTAGCTCTTCAAGCCCGCTTCGCTTCCTTCCGGTTCTCTGGAGGAAATATTTTCAAGAATGGCGTCGATCAAAACCCCCTGGTTAGCGATCCATTGAATGTAAGGGTCATCAGACTGGCTTTGCCAGACCCCTCCTTTGGCAAGTAAGATATTGCCCTGCTGATCTTTCTCCGGAACCCCACTGCGATGCAGCGCAACGATATCCCACTCATCGCTGGCCACCAGGGAGCCGGATGAACCCTGCTGAGTATCGGTAGTATAGTGTATAAAACGCCCGTGAACGTCCACCAGCTGATTATCCCTGAAGGCGATCATTTTCCGCCCTCCCAGCGGATGTTGAATGATGGTTAGAAACTGTCCTTCCAGGAGCTTGTCTTTTACCGGGCTAAGTTCGTTCCAGCCGAATTGCTCTATTTTCTGTCCGGGCTCGCCCTGCGCGGAAGATGCCAGGGCACAGATGGCAAAATCGAGGCTTTCATCCGCCAGGAAGAAACTCCCTGGTTCGAGCTTAAAAAGAAGAGTTTCATCATTCAACCTGCCATTACCAAGGCTTTCGTATCCAAATTCCGCATGGAGAAGCCGGGCTATTTCCGGCCGCCTGAGCACGTGCTGGTTGCTCATCAGCAAGCCCGGGCCCACGAGGAAGCCCGTACCCAGAGCCTCCTTTTCACCGTTATTCAGGTAGACAATACGGCAGGTTGTCCGTGCCACTTCCAGGCCCCGTTGCAGATAGCAGATGTCCATGAGGTTGTTGCGGCCGATGAGCCGTTCCAGCCCGATAGGGTCTTCTTTCAGTTGAGCCATCTTTTTGCGGATCCTCTCCGAGTGGCCGTTCAGCGCTGCCAGGCCCTCGGTACTGTCGATAAGGCGGGCCTGCTGTGCTTTGTCCTTCAACTTGTCCTGGCTGATACCCAGGCTACGGTGAGTTTTTTCCAGTAGTTCCTGTAAGTCTATCATGCACGGGATATTTTTTTCAAGCCTTTCAGGATCAGGCTGACGATCTCTGTGTCGTACCTCGACCGGAATAAGGCCAGGTTCTCTTCCTGGCCAAGGCCGTTGTTCAGGCCGAAGCCCTTACCGGACTTTCCGGTTTGGTTCAAGAATTGGAGGATATGGCCGAAGTCCACTTTCTCCGCCTCCCGGGTCAGGTGAAAGTCATTAAATTCACGGATGAAGCTGGCGCGTTCCGGATCATTTTTTTCATGAAAATCCAGGTTCAGCTCCTCCGGAGCTTCGCCCTGAAGGGCATCCGCCACTCCTTTGGAGACGCCGCCGAAGCCGCCGATCAGATACACCGCTTTATTTTGCATTAAGGCAATCAGCACTTCTTCGAGCACTCCAGGCATTTTTCCACTGTACCCGGCCCACTTGCCGCCCAGCACGATCCGGGCATGTTCCGCACGGATCATCTCTTCCCGCATGCGGCTGATCGATTTTGCCCGCACATACTTGCCGGTAAAATCATCCCGGTTTAAAACATCTTCCGCATCCTCCTTACTAATTTCCAGTTCTGCCGGAGGCTCTACATCAATAAATTCAGCCAGTCCGACCAGGGCTGCCCGCTCGTCTTCGCTTATTGTATGACTTAGGGGGAAGAAAGTGAAACACTCCATGGGCTTCGCGGGCTGGAGGCTATAGGCCTTATAGTATGTCTGCAGCAGCTCGATCAGCAGCCGGACAAAGTTGAAGGCTTCCTGCTCGCCTTTAGCCTGGCCGTAGTTCAGCTTACCGGAATAAACCAGGGTAGCTCCTCCCGCCAGCGAATATCTGACGATACTCACCATGAGATCCTGAATGCTCCGGTTATGGTATTTCGCCAATGGCCCTATCACCGTTTCGGAAAGGGAGATGCCCACCTTAAGTGCCGACAGGCTCCCCGAAAGTTTACCCTCCCCGGAAAGAAGGGGAAGCATGGCCGGCGTGAGGAAATCCAGGTTAGGGCGAAAAGCTTCCAACAGGGCCAGCTCTTCCAGGCCAAGCGGCGGATCCGGATAGAGAACCACCCCTTTCTCTTGCTCGCTGACAGCTGCCAGGGCTACCAACTCCGGAGGATAGGAAATAGCCTTCAGAGGCTTCACGCCAAACAGCCGGGCCTGCATGTCCATTTGCAGCTCATTGAATCGGAAGCGCAGTGTTTCCCGCAGGGCCTGCAGTAACAGGAAATCGAAAAAGCGCTCGCGAGGCCCGGCCTCCATTGCATAGTGCGTATGCGGCACATTACCGAGGTAGGGAAAGCTCCGCAGTTCGCCATTGTGGAAGCAATTGGCCACCAGCAGTGGGCGATTGTGCTGCTTGGCGAGCAGTACCTCCTGTCGGCACTGTTCCTGAGCAGAATATTTATCCGTGTGCAGGGCCAACAGCACCGAGTGGGAAAGGCCGGCCTCTATCTGGCCGGACGAGCGCCAGCCTCCCGCCAGGTCGGCCGTGTCTAAAAAAGCATCGATACCGGAATACGCCTGTATGTGGGCATGTAAACCTTCCGCCAGTTCCCGGCCATCAACTTTGGAGTAGCTGATGAATATCCGAACCTGCGAAGGGGCCTTGCTATTGGATGCCTGGCCGTACAACTGCCGGCAGATCATATGCGACAGGGGAATAGCCAGTTGGCAGGTGCGCCTTTCTTCTTCTATTTCGAAGAGGCTTATGCCGGGAATATCGGATAAGTATTCATCCAGGATTTTATAGTTTTCAACGAAGCCGGCAGGAAAAACACGATGGCCAGGCTCCACGCGGGAGACATACTCTGCCAGCGCACCGGCAAAGGCCGGCCATTCGGGAGACAACAGCATCTTGCTGTCTATCAGGAAGACATTGGTGCTGCTCCGGCACTCACCGAGCTTTACCGCTTCCACACTATCAGGTACTACAGGATACAAAAATACCGGGATCTCCAGGTAGCGGTCCAAGGGGGCGGCCGTATTTCGGTTGAAGAACTCGTAGAGGAAATCGGCATACTTTCCCATTTTTCCCGGGCCCTCGCCATCGGGCTGGCGCCAGAAGATATTGATGGCATGGGGTAGTTGGACTGGGGCCTTGGGCATTTTTCGTTTTTGTTTTTGTGGGTTGGTTTATTCCTGCTGTACAAGCCGGGTAGTAGAAGAAGCATTCTTCCGTATTAAACATAAGGAAAAAGTATTAAATATTATACAATATTCCTTCTAATTTCCGGCTCCCCACCCTTTGACATTAGCCCAGTCTCTGATCGAAAATCCTAACAATTCGAGTTCGAATTCTAATTATTGACGACAGTTTTTTCGAAGAAAAATCGAAATAAGGTTGTTATATGATAAAACTTTATTTATAAATAACTGATTATCAACATTAAAAAATTCTGGCATAACATCTGCATTAATTCAGTCAAACAATCACAAAAAAAGAAAACATGAAACCTGAACAAGATCAGAACAAAAAGAGACATGCTAACAAAAAACATTATATCAATAAGCAGTCGATAAAAATATCCAAGAGAATAAATTCAAAGGACTCTCTTCCACAAGAAGAATTGCTGCTGCAAATTGGCTCTGATGTTTTCAGAGTTATCTGGACATCTTTTTGGTTCCGACCGAATGAGGAACACCTCCAGGACTACCTCTATGAGTTCAACTAGGCATCAAGAATGATCATATTTAACCAGCTAAAAATTCAAAAAAATGAAATTGCCTCCATCCGCCATATCTCCTAAAGCTACACTTCAAAAGAAAAGTGGCCGGAGCCAGAACGAGATGTGGCCCAAAGCCAGGGCCCCCTCGGCAAACACAAACTAGCATTTGAAAGGACTGGAGCGCAATCCAAATGAAAGCTTATCCAGCCTGTCAAGTGGCTCTGAACCCTAATGTTTCACTAAACCATTATCCATTATTTACAAAATGATTCAGACATGAAATTACCTTTAACAGATTTATCCCAACTGAGTGACTTCGAAAGAAGTTGGGGGATAAACGAACGCCCCAGACCACCCTCCATCTGACAAAATTTTTTCATATAAGCCGGAGTAATGCTCTTAAATAAAGGATGCCTGCTCCGGCCGCCAAAACTTGGCATCTGATTTTCTAGTTCAAAATTAATAAAATGATTTTACGACTAACCACAAGAAGGTGGAGAGCCATTCGAATTCGATTGCCCTCCTTGCCAAAGCTGCTTCACTATACCACAAGAGAGGAAATGCGCCTTGGGGTCATCTACTGCTCTTGTTACTCACTGTCAGCAGGATGTTTTCTGATTTGTTATTAGCATCACAAAAAATTCTTTAATTATGGAAATCCATATAGGCACCGTTCTGATAATAATAGTTGGAGTACTTTTTCTGGGTGGGGTGCTTACCCTTAGGTGGTTATCCAGATTAATCCGGTCATTTTTTTTTCACAGTGTTAGCTCCTCTAACAGAGGAGGGAACAATGGCAGAAAAAGCGTATTTTTTCCTATGGTTCTAGCAATTGTACTGACCATTTCCTTTTTTAATAAATGGATTGATACACCAACTTCAACCTCGGCACCGTCACTAGATGATTTTAGGGATGAGACAGTTAGAGTTTCTCATCAACTTCAACCTGCCCCAAAATCATCCAAATGGCCTATGATTTACGTGGGATTTAAATCTTCAGGTAAGAACCGGAATTACGTTACTTCAGATGACAGTTCATTTAGGCGTGCTTCATATGACAAACGTCAAGATAGACTAAAAAAAGTGTGTGGAGAATTGGAACAGGAACTACTCTCTTCCAATAATTGGAACAGAAAGACTGAGGAACAAAAAGCCGCCAACACTGATTTCGGTTTAATCAAATCGACAAGATCTGATTTTGAGAAAGAAAGTGTTCATCACTATAGGCAATATCACAAATACCAGGAAGCTGACCGTGAACGCGCTTTTTATTTTATTCAGGTAGCAGCCGGGAGCATCCCAGAGTTTGTCCGTAGTGAAGCACGAAAACTTAAAGAGCTTTTTCCCCATACTAAAGTACAGTTATATGAAGACCCTAAATCTGATTGGATTAAAATATTTGTTGGAGAGTTTACTTCCGAAAATGAGTCTTTAAATTACAAAAGAAAGCTTGAAAAGCATTTGAAACAAAAATGCCAAATAGTTGATTATATAGAAATTGACGAGCACTTCCTTTCAGAATTCAAATAGTCAGAAATTCGTTCGTAAGGTCACTGCTACTAGGTTAGAAACTAGCCATTTCGATTTTTACACCAAAATTTGAAGAGCCTCCCGGAAACCCATTCGGGAGGTTACTTATTGCTTTTATATCCCTAAAAGTTCAGTTTGGCATGCACAAAAGTATAGCACAACATTATATGAAAATAAATCGAATTCGTGTTTTACTCGAATTGTTATTCGAATTCGTATTTTACTCGAATTCTGCAAGAACCCCAACACAGCTGTCAGTATACTGGTTTTCAGTTACTTAATATTTCGCATTCTATCTCTTTACACTTTTCATCTGTCTTGGCGTAAATTTTGAGGCATACTTTTGTGAAAGCAGAACCTCCGGCCCACTACTCGATGAAGGAAACTATATTTTGAGCTAAACCATAGATCAAAGTGGGTTTCTTTGATTATTGTATGTGTAGGAAGTTTGAATGGGTTTTTCGCTGCTAAAAACCGATCCGTTTGTTAAATATTTTACCCAAAAACTCAAAAAACTACAACCCAGTTAAACTTTTTTTTGAAACCCTCGTAAAACATAAAGTAAAATAATATATTAAAAACTAAACGGAGCAGTAGTATGAAACCTTCAAGATATCGATATATGCGCCGGGTTAGCAACCGGGTCGCCCCCGAAGTTAAAACCATGGAAAAAATCTATGAAAGAGAAATTGCCTGTCCTGACGGAGAACTTCAGGACTTGGTATTTTCCACAATAAACAGACAGAAAAAGGCCATTACGGTACGGTCTTCATATGTCTTCCTTTGTCATGATTACCTCAATGCTTTCGCTGCAAAGAAGGCGTTTCCTTTCACTGAGATCCCCCAAAAAATACTTGATAAGATAGCTTTCCTGGCTGATGCGTCGATGGTGATGATGTATAGATATAATCACATTTACGATGGGAAATTTGGCGTAAATAATATCACAGCCTATAAATACACGCTGGGAGGAACCAATATTTTTAAGGACCTGATTTTTGATTATATCAATACATTAGATCTAGATGCGAATCTCAAACTTTTTATTTTAGACAAACTAAAAAGGTCCTATAAGCATGTCGATCTAGGGCAATTGATCGATAAGAAATACGGCTTCTCGAGCTTCTTAAGCAATAAAGAGAACTGTGAAGCAATGACCAGCTTAAAAGAGGAAGACGCCCTGCCGGAACCTGTTCTCAACTTAATAGAAAGCCTTAAAAAAGAGTACCCCGGTTGGGATAATGTTTTTGATGTATACTTCGCAAGGATCTATTTAATTAATTCCAGCCTGTTGAAATCCCTCACTGAAATTTTATTTAAATTGACAGAGTTTCCCGAAGATCAAAAAGATGCACAGGCCCAAATATTGCTTTTCCCCAAGTTGATGGGCCTTTATATGCAAGTGGTCAATGATTGTACGGATTTCATATTGGATTCAGGGAATAGCAATAAAGCCGCTAATGATGTCCTGTCTGACCTGAGAAATGAGACCATCTCCGCGCCCATTATGCTGCATTATTTTTCGGGGAAACCAACCACGACTAACCTGATAAGAGGTTATATCAAAAGAAAGTATTATTCTCAGAAATTTACATTAGAAGGGAAGCACAACGAAGTATTGAGAGAGACCATTGAAAGTGGCGGACTGGAAAAAGCAATGGAGATAGGAAAAAAAATTGCCATGGTCGCAAAAGAAAGCCTGACTAAAGGAATAACGCTAAGTGAAAAAGAGGAGAAAAACAGCAGTTTCACCAAACTCGCCGAATTAACCAGCCTGGCTTTCTGGAATCGTTACTATTATCATATTAAGAAAGCAAAGGCAGCCTATAAGAAGGGAGTACTCTATCGATGCGAAGACCACCTTTCTAGTGTGGCAAAGCAAAAAAAGGGGAACAAAAAACCAACAAACGGTATAAAAGTAACAAAAGACAGGACCAAGCAAGAGCAAGTATATACTTAACCTGGAAAAATATTCCCATAGCCTATTTGTTTTTCCTTACTACTTCTCTTAGATTTCACTACCGTACACTTTTAGCTACGGCATAAGTTCTTTGAAAATTTGGAAAG
>CAYVVK010000038.1:0-18621 GCA_964454855.1 uncultured Phaeodactylibacter sp.
CGCCGACGATCAGGCCCTGCACCCTGCCGCCAAGCTGCCGTCGCCAGGCCCAAAAGACGGTAGCCCGGGCCAGCTGCAACTTCAGCCAGTAAAGGGGCTGAAGAGGGCCGCGGGTGCGGTACTGTTCTCCGACTGTAATGGACCACCGGACGAGGGCCTGCAGGAAAGCGGGCTTCCGGCTCACCCGGCCCAGGATCTGTTCGTAGGCTTTTTCCAGAAAGCGGGGCACAACGGTGAAATAATGTGGCCGGGCCTCCCGGATAAGCTCCATGAGGTTGTCGTGTTCTCCGGCATAATACACGGAAGCGCCTACCGCCATGTAGGTATAATTGACCATGCGCTCGAAAATATGGCTGGGCGGCAGAAAGCTGAAGGCCCGCATGCGGTAGTTTACCGGGATGAGCGTGATGGTGGCTTTGATATTGCTGACGATGTTCTTATGGGAAAGCATGACGCCCTTGGGTTCGCCGGTGGTGCCGGAAGTATAGATGATGGTGGCCAGGTCGTCTTCGTGAATGGCGGCTTTCAGGGCTTGCAGCCTTTCCAGGTGCTTGGAGGAGGGAGGGGCCGTGAGCTGGCTCCAGCCGGGCAGGCCGGGCAAGCCCTCCAGAGTGAATACTTCTTTTAGCGAAAGCACTTCAGCCCTTACTTTTTGCACCTTCTGATACATTTCCCGGGTGGCGGCAACGCAGTACGGCGCAGTGCAGTCATTGAGGATGAATATCAGTTCCTCCTCGCTGCAGGAAGCGTGGATGGGTACAGGGATAACGCCTATCTGCTGCATGCCGAAGTCCAGGAAGGCCCAGCGCGGGCTGCCCCGGCGCAGGAGGATGGCCATTTTATCGCCTTTCTTCAGGCCGAGATTGATGAGGCCGGCACTCACCTCATTGATGGCCGTGATGCATTCCTGGGTGGAATAGGCGGCCCAGCCCATGCCTTCTTTCTGAGCAAGCGCCGCTTTATTGGGAAAGCGGGCCAGTTGATAGGGGAGGATGTCGAATAGGCGCCTGAAATCCATGTGTAAGGAGCTGGTGTTTCGGTTTGTTTTACTAAAGCTAAGAAAAATTTCAGAGAGGCGGCGCCAATAGTTTTCCGGAAAGTACACTTTTCAGAACGGGCCTGGCCAGGAAAGGCGGGTATTTTCTTTTACCCTTGCTCCAGATCAGCTATTTTGAGCGGAAAAAAGGCTCATGAAGAACTACCTTATCGGCCTGGCCTTGTTCAGCCTGGCGACTACCCTCACGGCACAACCCCCTACCAGGGTGATCAGTTTCAATATCCGGTATCCCAATCCCGGAGACGGCGTGGACTACTGGCCCAACCGCAAGGAGATGGTGGCGAGCATGATTCGCTTTAACGAGGCGGATATCGTGGGCCTGCAGGAAGCTTTCCGCTCCCAGCTCGATGACTTGACGAGCCTGCTGCCCGGCTATGCCTGGTATGGCCTCTGCCGCACGGACGGCACCGTGGATCCGCAGCCGGACGGGGAGTTCTCGGCCATACTCTACCGAAAGAGCCTTTTTGAAGTGCTCGACAGCGGTACCTTCTGGTTGTCCGACAGGCCGGAAACGGTGGGCAGTGTAGGCTGGGATGCCGCCCTGCCGCGTATCGTGAGCTGGGTGAAAATGAAAAACCGGCAGTCGGAGCAGGAATTTTATTACTTCAATACCCACTTCGACCACCGGGGCGAGGAGGCCAGGGCGCAGAGCGCCCGCCTGATCCTTGAGAAGATCGGGGAGATCACCGCCGGCGAGGATCTTCCCGTCGTACTTACCGGCGATTTCAACTGCACGCCCACCGAAACGCCCTACCGGACGCTGACCGCCGAAGGCAGCGGGCTTTACGACGCCCTGTTCCGCTCAGAAGCGCCTCACCACGGGCCGCTCAGCACCTGGTCGGCCTTTCAGTTTCCGGGCCTGCCGGGGCGGCGCATCGACTACATTTTCGTCAATGGCCGGGTGATGGTGCGCAAGCACGGCATCCTTTCGGATTCCTGGAGCGGGCGATTCCCGTCTGACCACCTGCCGGTATTTGCGGAACTGGCCTGGGACTAAGGCTTCCGGTGTTCCCCGTTGCTCCGGTGATGACGTACATGATTAGTGATTTTATAGCTAAACAATAAGATACATACTAGTTGGTATGTTTTGGGGCAAAAAAATTGCGCACTTTTCAGCCGCTTTTCAATTGCCTCAGGTAGCTGGACAGTTCGCGGACAGCCAGGTCGAAGGGCTGCCGGCTTTGCTTCACTTTGGCGATGCTGAAGGCCCCTTCCAGGGAGGAGACCACGAAGAGCGCCACCTGGGCGGCTTCCGCGTGGGGGTCCACCAGGTTTGCCTTCTGCCCCCGCTCTATAGCATCCCTTATGGCCTGCTGCATGGCATCGACGATGCGGCTCAGGCGCTGCCGGAAGCCTTCGTCGAGCGGCGACATCTCCTGGATGAGGTTGTTCAGCGCACAGCCCAGCTTGATGCCCTCTTCGGGGATCTCACGCTGCAGGCTGATCAGCCGGTCGATGATGCCTTCAATGGGGTGGCCCTTGTACTGGTACAGCTGGCTCCAGTGGCCTACGTAATGAGGGGAGAGGATCTCTTCCACCACACAGTAGCCCAGTTCTTTCTTGCCGGAAAAATAATGGTAGAAAGCGCCTTTGGTGACGCCCAGTTCCCTAATCACCTGGTCGGTGCGCAGGCCCTGGAAGCCATGCTCGTGCATGGCCTCGAAGTTCTTTTTCAGTATTTGTCGGCGTGTGTCTTTCATGAGTAGGCCTGCAATATATACATACTGGTAGGTATGTGTCAAATTTTTAGGGGATTTTTATTCCTGGGGCCTTTAGTGAATCTGTGCCGGGAGTGTAATAACAAAATGCTTAACCTGCAGTAAATCAGAATATTAAGTGGGTTCTCGCCCCTGTTTTTGATGTATTCAGCCTATGAGTAAGGCTTGTTAATTGTCCGTGCGATTTAAGGAGAAACCGCATAACTTAGGGCTGAAAGATAGAGGAGAAAGAAATGCTTTGATATGGTAAAGTTTACTCCTGAGCGGATAAATGGGCAAAAAACATAGTACGCTCAGCTTCCATTTAGATTGATATTCATTTTGATTCTCCTTATAGGGGTGATTCTGGGTATTAGCGGGTATCACTTGCTGATGTCCAGGAGATATATTGATGGAACGGAAGGGTATGTATTCCTGGACGAAGATGGGAACCCGGAAGTCATCCCCGAAATATACGAACGGCTTAAAAGGCTGAAAGACACCGGAATCTGGCTGAAACGGCCTCCGGGAAATAAAATTTATAGATGATGAAACCCAAAGCTCCTCCTTTTTTTATATTGTCAGTAAGAGATCCTGGCCTGGCAGGCAAGGGGAATATGGCTCATATCATTGACTTTATCAGTGCAAGGGTTGACTTTTCCAAATACGGCGAGGTGGTGAAAGGGGTTACTTACAGCCCCACCGTTAGTGATAAATTGCCAGCAAAACACAGAAGCAACAAGAATGAATATTTAAAGGGGCGTGGGGAGTTTTTCATGTCAATAGACCTGGATTACCACAAAGCCGCCTCTATGAGCGACAGGGAATACGATCAGTACATCCTGTCCGGCCTGATAGGATGCCTGGAAAGGCCGGAAGTCGTCGAAGGCTTCGACCAGCAGGCCTTCAGGGAAGATATACTGGAAATGATCGAGGCGCTTTCCCATCAGGCAGCCTGACCGACGTTCAGACGTCTCAACGTTCCAACCTAAGAAGCCACCTCCTCCACTCTCTCCTCCACTTTTTCCACCTGCTGCTCCTCCTTCATCATCCAGCGGATCATCACGGGGATCAGCGTGAGGTCGCTGATCAGGGCGCTAAAGAGTGTCAGGCTGATCAGCAGGCCGATGGTCACGCTGGGCGGGTGGATGGAGAAGAGCATCACCAGGAAGCCGAAGAACAGAATAACCGTAGTCAGCACAATGGCCTTGCCTGTCTCCAGGAAGGTGATGTGCATCGACTCTTCTATGCTCAGCCCTTTATTTCTCGCCAGCTTGAACTTGCTGAGGAAGTGTATGGTGTCGTCCACCGCAATGCCGAAGATAACGGCAAACACAATGGATACCCCCGCTTCCAGCTCTATACCCAGGAAGCCCAGCAAGGCGCCCGCCATCAGCAGGGGAAAGAGGTTGGGCACCAGGGAGATGACCAGCATTTTCAGGTTGCGGAACAGCAGGGCCATCAGCAGGCTGACGATCAGGATGGCCATGCCCAGCCCCTGTATGAGGTTGCGGCGCACGTATTCGGCGTTCTTGTCGATGATCAGTCCGGTGCCGGTGCGCTGGAAGCTGACGATGGAGGTGTCGGTATTGGCGGCGATCCACTGGTCGATGCGCTCGCCCATCTGCTTGATGGTGTCGGCCCCCACATCCAGGATGCGGGAGGTGATGCGCGCCTTTTCCTCGTCTTTGCTGAGCAGCACATTGACGTTCAGCTTGGGTATCTGGGAAGCCATGCGGCGGTAGCGCTCGTACTGCGCTTCGGTATCGGGCAGTTCGTAGGCCTCAGGGTTGTTGTTGCGCATCATCTGGTTGATGCTCTTGTACACCGCGGTGATGGAACCCACCCCCTGAATGGAGGGGTAATTTTTCAGATAGTTTTCCACCTTGGCGATCTCCTGCACCACTTCGAAGTCGTTGGCCTTATAGCCATCCCTGGCGGTAACGGCGAACTCCAGCGGGCGGAAGCCGGTCAGGTCACTTTCGAAGAATTGAAAATCCTGGGTGATCTTCTCCCCGATCGGCATATTGTTGATGATGCTGTAGTTGGTCGTTATTTTGGAAATGCCCCACAGGCTGACCAGCAGCACGGCGGCTCCGCCCAGGGCAATGCGCGTGGGATAGCGCAGGGTAAAACCATAGGACCATTCCATTGACTTTTCCCAGAAGGCCTGCCCCCGCCCCAGCTTGATGATCTGATCCGTCCGAAACCAGGAAATGACGGCCGTGGTAAAAAAGATGACGGTCACGTAAGCGATGAGCACCCCAATGGCGGCATTAATGCCAAAGTCCCGGATGGGGCCGATCCGGCTCGTCAGCAGGGAGGCGAAGCCGATGGCCGTGGTAATGGAAGTCAGCAGGGTGGCCAGGCCGATCTCTTTGATGGCAATGACGATGGCCTTGTCACGCCGTTTGCCCTTCCGGAGTTCATCGATGTATTTCGACATGATGTGGATCACATCCGAAGTGCCCACGATGATCATCAGCACCGGATACAGGGCGGCCATGGCGTTGAGCTCGCGCCCGGTGGCGCCCAGGAAACCAAGGAACAGCAGCATGCCCAGGGCAATGGAAAAGAGCGAGACGGCAATGCCCCAGGGCCGCCGGAAGATCAGGAACATGATGATCGTGACCAGGATGCCGGATACAATGGCGGAGACGGCGATCTCTCGTTTCTGCATGGCCACCAGTTCCTTCTGAAAATAAGGCCTGCCCAGATAGTGGTATTCTTCGAAGCCATACTCTTCCACCAGTTCATTCAGGCCGGTGATCAGTTCCTCCGCCTGGCTGAGCTGAATGCTGCTTACAGTTTTCAGGAAGACGACCAGGGTAGTGGCGTCCTTGGAAATGAAATTGTACACGAAGCGGCCGTCATTCAGTATGCGTTCCTTATCCCTCGCATAGCGGGAAGGCTGGTCGACATGTATGGCCGGGATGGTGGTTATGGCGAAAGGCGTTTTGACCGGATAGGAAAATTTGGTCAGCGACTGGCTTTCCGTCACATAGGGCAGATCGCGTGTCCGGAGGGAAAAATCGTGGAACTTTTCCAGGAATTCCTGCTCGAACACCCCTTCCTGGCGGCGGATTGCCACGAGCAGAAAGTTGTCGTCGGACTCGAACTGGCCAATAAAGTCCCGGAAGAATTCCAGGTCTTCATCACCTTCCGGAAAGAACTGTTCGAAATCGAAGGAGAACTTCAGTTTCGTAACATAAAAGGCGCTGAGGATGGCCAGTAGCCCGAAAATGGCCACAGATAATACACGAGGACTTATTCTCATAGCTTGATCGCCGGTGAAAGTTCTGTTGAAATTGAGAAAAAAACCAACCACTTAACCACCAGAAGGGAAAGATGTTTATCTTTTTTTTAGCATAAATGCCTAGATTGCGGCTGGTATAAGCACAGATAGACACAAAAAACTAAACCCGGCTGCCCCACCCCGGCAGCCTGCCCAGTTATGAAATTTAAACTTAACTTACCGGAACCCCTGCGCGGGGACCGAAAGCGCATACTGAAAAGCAAGGGGCCCTGTATTGAGATCCTTCCCGGGAAGCAGGCAGCTACCCAGCCCTGGGCAAGCAAAATAGGAGGGCACCCTTATTTACCCGGCCAGCAGGCCTACCCTGCGGCTCCCGACGGCAGCCCCCTCTGGCTGCTGGCGCAACTCAATTTTGAGGAAATGCCCCATTTCCCACCCTTTCCCCGGCGGGGCTTATTGCAGTTCTTCATCAAAGATGACGGGCTGTATGGCCTGGGCCTGGACGACCCCTTCGAGCAGAGCGGTTTTCGGGTGGTTTACCATGCGGAAGTGGTGAAGAATGAGGCCTTGCTGCAGTCGGGTTTCAGTTTTCTGAAAAAGCCTAACTACCTTCCTTTCGACCCGGAAAAGGCTTACCCCTTACAGTTCGAACTGCAGCAGGAACTGATCCCCCCCAGCGACTATCAGTTTGAGGAAGTGCTTGGCAACGATTTTTTCAGCCGCTTCGGCGATCAGCAGTGGGAGCTTCAGGCGGCCTACAGGCGGGCTATTGATCCTCCTCTGCACAAATTGGGCGGCTATGCCCGCTTCTGCCAGGAAGACCCCCGCAATACGGAATACCCGCTGGAGCTGCTCTTCCAGCTTTCTTCCGACCCGGCCATCGGCTGCATGTGGGGGGATATGGGGGTGGCTCATTTTTTTATCCACAAAGAAGCCCTTGCCAGGGCTGACTTCTCCCAGGTAATGTATAATTGGGACTGTTATTAAAAATAAAACGCCATACCAAACCTCAACCCAAACCGCCGCGCCTGCGGGTTGTCCAGATAGCTGAGCCGCCAGGCCAGTTCCACCTGAAAGATTTTAAGGATGTTCTCTATACCCACGCTGGCCTCCATATAGGGGCGCTTGGAAGGCGTGCGGAAACCGGCGTAGGTATCCTCTTCCGTCGGCTCAAAGGCATTGAGGCGGTTGGCGTCGCGGTTGGCGTCGGAGATGCTGCCCATCACGGCCTTGAAGGTGGCGTAGGTGCGGAAATCGAGCTTGCGCAGCAGCGGCACCTTATTGAGGAGGAAGCCGTCGAAGTGGTGTTCGAGCATCAGGCTGGCGTAGGTGTCGCTGGCGAATTCGTAGCGGGTCATCATGTTGAAGATGTCGCGCCCCACGAAGTAGCCCTCATTGCCGGGGTGCGCCTCCATGAGCAGGAAGGGCACCGTGCCGAACAGCTTACCGGCGTTGAGCCGGTAGGACATCCAGCCGAAGGGGTTGAGGTAGAAGTAGTGGCGGTAGCTGAGCGCCAGTTTGTGGTAGCTGTAGTTGCTGCCCATTACGCCGTTGACGCCCAGGGTATACTGCAGTTCGATAATGGGGTGCTGCGAGCCGAAGCTGGTGCGGCTGAAATCGCTGTCGATGATGATCTCATCAAAGGCATAGCGCGCCTTCAGGATGATCTCGGTGGTATTGATGGTGGTGTCTATATCCGACAGGGAGGAGGGGTCGGGCAGGAAGGCATAGTTAAAGCCGCGGCCGTCAGGGGTGACGCCGCCGTAGGGGTCCATACTGCGGTTGAGCAGGGTAATGCGGTTGGAAAAGCCGTTTTTCCAGTAGCGCTCGTAGAAGAGCTTTCCCTCTTCCACCCGAATGAGCTTCTGCATGAGGTCGCGCCGCAGGAAGCCCGAGAAAAGGTCCCCCTCCACAAACTCCTCGCTGTTCTCACTATTCAGGCTGATGTCTTTTTTATAGGCCACCCCTGCCATGATGCGCGGCTGCTCGTTGATGAGCCATTGAAAATTGCCCCCGTACTTGAAGTCTTCGTCCAGCAAGCCGTAGGCCAGATATCCGCCCAGGCGGACGTCCTCGCTGAAATCCTCGTTGGTGCGCAGGCCGATGCGGAAGCGGTCGCCTTCCACCGGGTTGGCGCTATAAATGGAAGAATAAGGGCCTGCCTCCACCGGCCCCATTTTAAAATAGCCCACAAAAACCGTTTCGACGACCTGCACATAGGTCTTGTACAGGGGCACGTTCTTGATGCTGTCCACCATGGCGTAGATGGTGGCCTCGGTTTCGGACAGTGGTTCATGGCGGGCCGTTTCCCAGTATTTCTCCTCTTCTTTTTCCACTTCTTCCAGGCGGTAGAATTCATCCTTTTCCTGATAATGCTGCCGTATGGCAGGCTGGTTGATGCGGTAATCGCGGAAGGTCTCCGTCCGGCGGGCGATCATGCCGGGGGCGCCTTCCGTAGGAGTGAAATCGACCACCATCTTTTCCTTTACGGGCAGCCAGTGGCCCTCTCCGTCCGGCTGGAATTCTTCGTAGATGATGATGCGCGTCACCAGGTTGATGTTGACATTCGGGCTCATGCGCATGTTCAGGCGCTGGACGGCGAAAACGGAATCCGCCACCCAGAAGTCGCCGTAGAAGGTGTTTTCCTGTTTGCGTTTGGGCTTGAACTTGAGCTTGTAGCTCCAGTAATCATCGATGTAGGTGCTGTCGAGAATGTAGTATTCGTAGTAATTGAGGCCCGACTTGGAAAAGGGACTTACGAAAGGCTTTTCCAGCACGTATATCCAGTCGTCGTACACGCTGTAATCCTGATGAATGCGGCGGATATACTCGATGACGGTCTGGTTGTCGGTGCCGGAGGTGCGGCGGGCCTTGACGATATTTTTCACTTTACCCTCCTCCCGCACGTAGTAGGCATCGGAGAGCCTCTCATCTATATAGATGGGCAGGAACGGTTTTTCGTCGGAGGTGCTGTCGATATTCTCAAAAACGAATTCGAAAGGCTTCAGCAGTTTGCTCTTGCGGAGTTTGGGGTTGATGTTTTCCAGGTCGAGTTCCACTTTGGAGTAGCTCTCGTACTGCATGGCCTCTACGGACTCGATGCGGTTCTCCTCCTTGTGTTCGATGATGCCGCGGACGATCCGGTTGGCGGGGTTTTCCCCGGCAAGCACCACTACTTCGTCGAGCGTGAGGCCGGAAGCCGTAAGGAAAAAGTTGATCTCCTGGACGGTGGAATCGGCCCTGACCGGCTTTTTCAGCGGCTGGAAGCCAATGGCGGAAGCAGTAAGGGTATCGTAAAGTTTTTTGGCGGTGAGTTCGTAGTAGCCATCCACATCAGTGGAAGCTCCAACGGTTGTGCCTTCAAAAAAGACATTGCTGAAAGGCACGCCTTCTTTGGTATCCGCATCGACCACTCTTCCCTGAATGGTAAACTGCCCCCAAAGCAAAACAGGGAGGCAGGATATCAGGAGGAGCAATAGCGTACGTTTCATAGGATAATTGGTAAAATTTTTCACTGGCCTTCGGGGGCTTTCGCCTGGTTTAGCTGAAAACGGCTTTGCCCTGCAAAAACCAAAGCTCTTTTTGGTAAAACCCTCCTTATGCAGTATACTTGCCGAAGCAAGCTATTCATTTAGCGGTAATATTGCAATGCCAAAAAAATTGCCGCCACAATTTTTTAATCAGCGGGCTTTTCACAGAAGGCATTCGATGGCCAAATAGTTCAGCCCGGTGTACTTTGATTATGTTAAAATCTTTCCTTGACGCTACTTTGCTGGAGGCCGGTTGTGATGAAGCGGGCAGAGGTTGCCTGGCAGGGCCGGTTTTTGCCGCTGCGGTCATTCTGCCCAAGGATTTTTCCCACCCCCTGCTCAGGGATTCTAAAGAACTCAAGGAGGAGGAACGCTACGATGCCCGCGTCATCATCGAGCGGGAGGCCATCGCATGGGCGGTGGCCAGGGCCGAGGCAAAGGAGATCGACAAAATCAACATACTCAATGCTTCCTTCCTCGCCATGCACCGGGCCATCGGCCAGCTCGATACGCTGCCTCAGTCTCTACTCATCGACGGCAACCGGTTTAAGCCCTACCGCAACATTCCCTTCCACTGCATTATACAGGGCGACGGCAAAATGTGCTCCATCGCTGCAGCTTCCATCCTCGCCAAGACCTACCGAGACGATTATATGATGGAGATCGACCGGGATTACCCCTACTATCTCTGGTATAAAAATAAAGGATACGGCACCCCGGAACACCGCACTGCCATTATTGCGCACGGCCTGTCTCCCCACCACCGGCGCTCATTCCGTATGCTGCCTGATAAGCTGCAGAGAAAACTTTTTTGAAGTGAGCCCCACTTCCCACTTCCCACTTCCGCCTTCCCACTTCTTTCATCCGCTATAGCCGCAGGCGACGGCGGGCCCCCTTCCCTCACCGTCCAGTCAAAAACGGATTGTGCTTCCGTTCATAGCCAATATTGGTGGCCGGGCCATGGCCGGGATATACAGTTACCTCATCGCCCAGGGGAAAAAGTTTGTTGGTGATGCTGTTGATGAGCGTCTTGAAGTCGCCTCCGGGCAGGTCGGTGCGGCCGATGCTGCCCGGGAAAAGCACATCTCCGGCGATGAGGAATTTGTCGGCCTCGCAATAGAAGGAGAGGCTGGCCGGGGAGTGGCCGGGAGTCAATATCGCTTTCAGCCGGGTGTGGCCGAATTCCACCAGGTCTCCTTCTTCGATGAACTTTTCCGGCTCCGGCGACAGCTTGCCCGGGTTGGGCAGGCCGAAGAGCATGGCCGACTGCGGCGCCGCTTTCAGCACGGGGATCTCCCCCCGGTGGATCTCCAGGGGTAAGTTGTATTGATCGGCAACGAACTGATTGCCAAAAATGTGGTCGATATGGCAGTGGGTATTGATAAGGCGCACCGGTTTGAGTTCCCGTTTCTCGATCTCCTGCACCAGCTGTTCCTTCTCCCGCTGGTCAAAGCAGCCGGGGTCGAAGATGATGCACGCTCCACTATTGTCATAAACCACGTAAGTGTTTTCCTGGAAGGGGTTAAAAGTAAATTGGAGTATTTCTGCCATTTTTAAATGCTAAATTAGGGATTTATGCTTTGCCGGGCGGCATTTAGGCTGGTTTTGGTGAAACCAAATAGGATATATTGCGCTAAAAGGAAATGTGCAGACAGTATTTGGCGTTCCATTTGTGAAATACTTTGATTATTTTTCAGAATAGTAGTAAAGGGCCTAAACTGTGCCGCCCTTTTTTCTGTCTATTCAGTATAGCCTTTCAGTTCATCCTTTTTAAAGCTAGATATGCGCAAGTTTACTTATACGCTCCTGTTTCTTTTACCTTCTCTGGCCCTGTTTGCTCAGGGCGCCAACCAAGTGGAGTTCGGTAAGAACCGCGTGCAATACCATCAGGACTTTGCCGAGTGGTCGCAGTACGAGAGTGATAATTTCATCACCTACTGGTATGGCGAAGGCCGCTTCATCGGCCAGGCGGTAGTGCAGCTGGCGGAATACGACTTCCGCGATATTCAGAACATCCTCGAACACCGCATCAACGAAAAGATACAGATCATCGTCTATACAGACCTGACGGACCTCAAGCAGAGCAATATCGGCAGTGAAGAGGCCTTCACCAATACCGGCGGGCAGACCAAGATCGTTGGAAATAAAGTATTCGTCTATTTCAACGGCAACCACAACGACCTGCGCCGGCAGGTGCGCGAAGGCATCGCCTCGGTATACCTCAATGCCATGCTCTTCGGCTCCAACCTGCAGGAGATCGTGCAGAACGCCGTGATGATGAACCTCCCCGAGTGGTTCAAGGAAGGCCTCGTGAGCTATGTAGGCGATGGCTGGAGCGCCAAGATGGACAATCAGCTGCGCGATTACATACTGCGGGAAGACTTTGAAGGCTTCGAGGCCCTGGCGGAAAAGAACCCCAAGCTGGCCGGGCATTCGCTCTGGTATTTCATCAGTGAGAACTACGGCCGCTCCACGGTTTCCAACCTCCTCTATCTGACGCGCATCAACCGCAGTATTGAAAGCGGCTTCCTCTACGTACTGGGCAGCCCTTATGAAATGGTGGGCGACAGCTGGGCGCTGTTCTATAAAAAGCGATACCTGCAGGATGTGGCAGGCCGCTATGCTCCCGGGGGCAGAGAAGTAGAGGTCAAAAACAAGCGCAAACTGCCCATTACCGAACTGAAGCTCAGCCCCGATGGCACCCGCATCCTCTACGTCACCAATGAGATCGGAAAATATAAGGTGTACATGCAGAATATCGCAACCGGAGACCGCGAGCTGATACTCAAGGGCGGCTTCCGCAATGCCTTTCAGGCCACCGATTACAACTATCCGCTCCTGGCCTGGAACCCCAGCGGCCAGCAGATCGCCATCCTCTACGAAAAACGCGACCTGGCCAGGCTGCTGATCCGCGATGTGTACTCCGGTAAGGAAGTCACCGAAGGCCTTTCCACAGAATACCAGCGGGTATATCACATGGAATACGTCAACCCTATCACCCTGGTCTTCTCCGCCGCCGTACGCGGCCATTCCGACATATTCCTCTATTACACCAATACCCGGCAGACGCAGCGCATCACGGATGATTACTGGGATGATCTCGACCCGGCCTACGTCAACGTCGACAACCAGAAGGGCATCCTCTTCGCTTCCAACCGCCCGGACAGCCTGCTGGAGCGGGAAAAACTGGATAGTGTGCTGCCCCTTAATACCTTTGACATTTTTTATTACGACCTGGAAAACCGCTCCAGGGAACTGGTGCGGGTGACCCATACGCCCTATGCCAACGAGCGCCGCCCCGCTGCCGTAGATACCACCTGGTTCACCTATCTGAGCGACCGCAGCGGCGTCTTTAACCGGGAAATGGGCTATCTGGAGGAATACATCCACCACTACGACCAGATCATCCTGCTGGAAGACGGCTCCGAGATCCGCCTGCATATCGATTCCACCATGACGGAACTCGATTCCAGCCTGATCGATACCATCCTCATTGAACCAGTGATCAAGAAGCGGGCCGTTACCCACAACAACTCCAACTACGACCGCAATATCCTCAGCCAGTCTACCGCTCCGAGAGTAGACAGGGTGGCAAACCTCATCTACCGGGATGGCACGCACCGGGTATATGTGGAACAATTGGAGCCGGATACCACGGCTTTCATCACCAAAACCAATTTCCAGGAAAAACGGGCTGTAGAGCCTGATGAGGCCATCCTCATCGACCCCAATAAGGAAAAACCCATCACCACCATACTGAAAGAGAGGAATGAGGAAAGCCGGGCCGAGGAACAGGAGGCCGCTCCCGAAAAACAGGATACCGGAAAAGTAGACATCGACAATTATCTCTTCCAGAGTGAGTTTGATGATGAAGAAGCGCCGCCTACCGTCATTATCGTCGAGAAGGAAGAAGAAAAGGGCGAGGATAAAGTACGCATCGTGACGGGGGAGAAGAATGTGGCCGCCCTTATCGGAAGTAAAAAGGAAAAGAGCGTCTACGAATTCCGCCCCGGCAGCATTACCCCCTACCGGCTGCAGTTCCGGACCGACTTTGTAACCACTCAGCTGGATAACAGCCTGCTGTTTGACGGGCTGAACAGCTTCGCCGCTCAGCCTGATGAATTCAATTACCCGCCTCCCGGCATCCTTCTGAAAGGCAATTTCAAGGACCTGTTCGAGGATTACGAATTCGAAGGAGGCGTCAGGATACCCACCACCTTCAACGGCAGTGAGTACTTCCTGACCTTTAAGGATAAAAAGAAGCGGCTCGACAAACACTACGCCGTCTACCGGCGCAACCGGCGCTTTTCCGGCGAAAGCCAGACCTTCGTGCCCAACCGCCGGGAAGTCAATGTAGTACTCGGCCAGGCCGGTGTGCGCTATCCACTAGACATTTTCCGCAGCCTGCGCGCCACCGGCACCATCCGCCGCGACCGCACCACCCAGCTGGCCACCGACCTGGCCACGCTGGAAGACGCTACCGTCAGTGAAGAAAGGGTCGGCCTGCGCCTGGAGTATGTCTTCGACAATACGCTGGACGTGGCGCTCAACATCAAAAACGGTACCCGGTACAAGGTGTTCGCCGAAGTCGTCAAGCGCTTCGACATCCAGCTCGAAGGCGGAGCCTCTCTGGATTTCAACCGCGGGTTCATGACCATACTCGGGCTCGACGCCCGCCATTATGAGCGCCTGCTGAAGCACTCCGTATTTGCCGTCCGCCTGGCAGGCGCCACTTCCCTGGGTTCGGAAAAGATCCTCTACTATATGGGTGGGGTGGACAATTGGCTCTTCACCAGTTTCAATGACGAGATCCCCATTCCTCAGGACGAAGCTTTTGCCTACCAGACCATCGCCACCAATATGCGTGGCTTCGACCTCAACATCCGGAACGGCAACTCCTATGTGCTGATGAACACGGAATTGCGCATCCCCATCTTCAAATACATTTCCAAACGCATCCGCTCGCCCTTCTTCCGCAATTTCCAGGCCGTCGGCTTCTTCGATGTGGGAACGGCATGGAGTGGCGAAGACCCCTTCAGTACAGACAACCCGCTCAACACCTCGGTCATCAATAATGGCGACCTGGTTTCTGTAAAGGTCAATTACTTCCGCGACCCGGTAGTGGCCGGCTACGGGGTCGGCGTCCGCTCGGTGCTCTTCGGCTATCTGGTGCGCGTCGACTATGCCTGGGGGATAGAGACGCGGAGGGTGCAGGACCCGCAGCTTTATATTTCTTTGGGAATGGACTTTTAAAGGTAAAAGGTAAAAGGTAAAAGGTAAAAGGTAAAAGTCAAAAGGTAAAAGGCAACATGGCCTATCAAGCTACGCTGGCTTATACAGAGAAACAGGACCGGGAAGACCCGCTGCGCCAATACCGGAGCCAGTTCTATTTCCCACAGAAAAATGGTAAAGCTGCGCTTTATCTCTGCGGCAATTCTCTGGGCCTTCAGCCCAAAAGCGCCGAAGCAGCCCTGCAGCGCGAGCTCGAACACTGGAAAACCTACGGCGTAGAAGGCCATTTCCGGGGAGAGATGCCCTGGATGGAATACCATAAATTCCTCACCGAACAGACGGGCCATGTGGTAGGGGCTAAAGAGGAGGAAGTGGTGGTCATGAATACCCTGACCACCAACCTCCACCTGATGATGGTCAGTTTTTACCGGCCTACTTCCTCCCGTTTCAAGATCATCATGGAAGCCGGCGCCTTTCCCTCCGACCAGTACGCCGTGGAAAGCCAGGTGCGCTGGCATGGCCTCGAACCGGAAACGGCCATCATAGAGGCCGCTCCCCGGGAGGGAGAGGATACCCTGCGTACCGAAGATATCGTCGCCACCATAGAAAAGCATGGTGATGAGGTGGCCCTGGTGATGTTCGGCGGCGTAAACTATTTCACCGGCCAGTTTTTTAACCTGCAGGCCGTTGCGGCGGCGGCGCATAAAGCCGGTGCCTATGCCGGTTTCGACCTGGCACATGCAGCAGGCAACGTCCCCCTCCGGTTGCACGACTGGAATGTCGACTTCGCGGTCTGGTGCAGTTACAAATACCTCAACTCCGGGCCGGGCGGCCCCAGTGGCGTTTTCGTGCATGAGCGCCACGGTAATGATCCCTCCCTGCCCCGCTTCGCCGGCTGGTGGGGCCATGACGAAAGCGAGCGTTTCCTGATGCGCAAAGGCTTCAAACCCATGCCGGGAGCCGCCGGCTGGCAACTTAGCAATGCCCCGGTATTCAGCTTTGCCGTCCACCGGGCCAGCCTGGATATTTTCCGGGAGGCGGGCATGCCCGCCCTCAGGGCTAAAAGTGAGAAACTCACCGGCTACCTGGAATTCCTCATCCGGGAGGCCAACCGGGAAGAGGAGCGCTTTCACCTGCTCACCCCTGCCAACCCACAGGAACGGGGTTGCCAGCTTTCCATATACACACCCCGCCGGGGAAAACAGCTTTATGATTTTCTGGAAGAACAGGGAGTTATTGCCGACTGGCGGGAAGACAACATGCACGGCGGAGAGGTGGCGCCCGGAGAGGCCGGGGTGATCCGCGTGGCGCCGGTGCCGCTGTATAACAGCTTCCGGGATGTGTACGAATTTGCGGAGCTGCTGCGCCGGTACGGTTCTTAATAAGCCTTCAACAGGTCTTCGATCATTATTGGATGCACTTCATCAAAGGCCTCAAAGTAGGGGGCCGTTTTTTTGATGCCTTTCTCCAGCAACTCGCCGGCCTGCCGCAGGGATTCCAGCGCGCTGCCCCGATAACCCTGCCTCAGCATAGCTTCTCCTTTATAGCAAAAGGCCATGGTGCAGCGAGGATAGAGCTGCAATGCCTGATCAAAATCCTGTACGGCCCGGTCGAGTTCGAAGTTCGCGCCCGGCCACAAACCCTGGAAGGCATCACCTGAGCGGGAACAGCCTGTTGCCCAAAGGGCAAAGGAAAAAAACAGCGCCGGCCGGATTAAACCTTTCATGAAATACTGCATCCAAGAGAGCAAGTTGGTGATAGACAAGGATAAAAATACAAGAATTTGATGTTCCTTTTGCTCCAAAAGCATGTCAATTCACAATTTAAAAGCCGTTTTCAAGACTAAAACCCGATCCTATGATGACAACCGTGAACTGCGCCACCGGCACCCTGGCCCCTTACGTGCCATCGGAAGCCGTGCCCTGGAATAAAAAACGCATACAACACCTCTACCGGCGCATGGGCTTCGGCGCTACCCCCGAGGAGATAGAGGGCGCCCTGGAGGCCGGCCCCTCGGAATTGGTGGACGTACTCGTCGATGAGGCCCTGAACCTGCCCCTGTCTCCGGAACCCGAATGGGCCTACTGGGATATCGATCAGTATGATGACTTTGACGAGCAGCGCCAGCAACAGTACGTAGAATGGATCAAGCAGTGGATCAGCGACATGCTGGCCAATGGCTTTCGGGAGAAGCTGGCCCTCTTCTGGCACAATCATTTCGTGACGAAGTACGAAACCTACTTCTGCACCTCCCACCTCTACCAGTACCACAAACTCCTGCAGCAGCATGCCCTGGGCAATTTCAAAACCTTTGTCTCCGAAATAGGAAAAACACCCGCGATGCTGGTATTTCTCAACGGCGTGCAGAACACCCGGCAGAACCCCAATGAGAACTACGCCCGCGAACTGTATGAACTGTTCACGCTGGGACGTGACAACGGCTATAGCCAGCAGGATGTGGAGGAGACGGGCCGGGCCCTTACCGGTTACAACGGCATCCTGCCCTACTGCGGGCCCATCGAATTCGTGCCCTTCCTGCACGATGCCGGCGAAAAAACCATTTTCGGCCAAACGGGCAACTGGGGGTACGATGAGGTGCACCACCTCCTCTTTACCCAACGCCGACAGGAAGTGGCCACCTATATCTGTGGCAAGATATACCGCACTTTTGTGCATCCGGAAGCAGACGAGCAGATCGTGGCCGGCCTGGCCCAGACTTTTCTGGACAACGACTTTGAGCTGGCGCCCGTTTTCCGGCAGTTGTTCAGGAGCGAGCACTTTTTCGATGAGTATGTGATCAGCACCCAGGTCAAAAGCCCTGTCGAGCAGTTTTTGTACTTCGTTAAGGAGAGCGAACTGCCCTATGACGATGAGGTAATACAGTTTGTAGGTTATCTGGCCTATGATCTCGGCCAGCAATTGTTCAGCCCCGTCGATGTGGCCGGCTGGCCCGGCAACCGGGCGTGGGTGGACAGCAATGCCCTTACAGGCCGCTGGAGAGCGATGGATTATTTCATCTTTTTCCTGTACGAAAATGCAGCCGGCAGGCTGGTGGATCTGGCCAAAGCGCTGAGTGGCGATTCCATCGACCCGGCGGAGGTGGCGCAGGCCGTGGTGGATCATTTCATTCCAAACGGCCTCGATACCGCACAGGCCTATGAACGCGCTACCATGGTTTTTAAATGGGAGGTGCCGCAGAACTATTACGACAACGGGCAGTGGAACCTCAACTGGGACACCATACCCATACAGATGGCCTTCCTCCTCAGGCATATAGCCCGCCTTCCTGAATTCCAATTAGCTTAAAACCCGATAATCATGTGCAATCTCGATAAGAAAACACCACACCCGCGCCATGGCAGCGCTTTGGAACACGGCCAGGCGCACGAACGGGATCATCAGTCCTGGAGCCGCCGTATGTTCATCCGCAATCTGGGTATCGCCGGCAGCGTCTCTTTCCTGCTGGGGAAAACGCCACTGACGGCCATGGCCAACTCTCCCCTGGCCTGGGCATTAAGCAATTCCAACAGCGATCGTATCCTGCTCATCGTTCGCCTGAAAGGCGGCAACGACAGCCTAAACATGATCATCCCGCTTTTTGACTACGGCTCCTATCAGGCTGCCCGCCCCACCATCGCCGTTCCACAAAACGAGATCATCAGCCTGGACGATGAATTCGGTATGCCCAACTGGATGAACGGCGCCCTGCCCCTCTGGCAGGAAGGCATGATGAAGGCCGTCAACAGCGTGGGCTATCCCAACCAGAATCTGTCGCATTTCCGCTCTTCTGACATCTGGGCCTCCGCCAGCGATGCCGGTGAGGTAGTGGATTCGGGCTGGCTGGGGCGC
>CAYVVK010000039.1:0-18607 GCA_964454855.1 uncultured Phaeodactylibacter sp.
GACCAGGACGGCAATAGCCGCCGCACCACCGAGGTAGTGGCCAATTATTTCCGCATTATCAGCACACCAAAGAGTTCCGGCGGAAGCGATGGAGGAGGATACTTCCCTTCTGCCGACGATGAATACTCGGCTCCGCCGAGTACCGACGAAGACTCCGGCACGGTACAGGAGGAAGTTTCCGACAGTGGTGCGGCGGATGACGACCTGCCATTCTAATGCAGTGGCTGCGGGCCGTGGTGCCCTTCATGGTATAACTAATCCATTTTTTATTGGAACCTGAACCTGATAGTCCATTTTTCTCCCTCTTGATGTTATTGTTCATCTCTCCTACTGTGGAGGTATTGCTGGGGGTATTTGCTATACTGTTGCTGTTGATGTGCTCCGCCCTGGTCTCTGGCTCGGAGGTGGCTTTCTTTTCATTAAGCCCTAACGACCTTGGGCGCCTCACCCAGGAAAACGGCCTGAAGAGCCAACGGATACTCGCGCTCAAGGATAAGCCCCGCCGGCTGCTGGCCACTATTCTGATCAGCAACAACTTCATCAATATTGCCATTGTCATCCTCTCGGAGTTCATCCTGATGAAAGCCATTCCGGAGGGTACCTTCCAGCAATGGGCTTCGGCCGTTGTCAGGCTTTGGGAAGAGCCCAGCCAGGAAAGCATAAAATGGTGGTCCTGGCTGATCGGCTTCCTCATCACCGTCGTCGGGGTAACCTTCCTGCTCGTACTGTTTGGGGAGGTGGCGCCTAAGGTATATGCCAAGATCAATAACCTCAAGCTCGCCAGGGTGATGGCCGGGCCGATCACGTTTCTGCTTCGGATATTCAGCCCGCTGAGCACGGCCCTGGTTAATTCTACGCGTGTCATCGAACGGAAGCTGGCAGGCAAAACGGCCGGAGGCGGGGCTCCCAGCCGGGAAGATATTGATGAAGCTATAGAACTGACCGTCAGCCAGGAACAGGATGCCGGCCAGGATATCGACATCCTGAAAAGTATCGTCAAATTCGGCGACGTCACCGTCAAACAGATCATGAGCTCCCGCGTGGATGTAGTGGCCGTGGACTTTCGCATCGGCTTTCACGAATTGCTGGAAGTAGTGCGGGAATGCGGCTATTCCCGCATCCCGGTATATGAGAACGATTTCGATAATGTAACGGGCATCCTGTACGTCAAAGACCTGCTGGGCCACCTCAACGAAAGCAAGGACTTTGAATGGCAGAGCCTCATCCGAACAGATGTATACTACGTGCCCGAGGCCAAAAAGATCAGTGACCTGCTCAAGGAGTTTCAACAGCAACACCTCCACCTGGCCATCGTTGTGGATGAATATGGCGGCAGCTCGGGCATAGTGACCCTGGAAGACATTATGGAAGAGATCATCGGCGAGATCAAGGATGAGTTCGATGATGAGGTGGAGGTCGTATTCAAGAAAATTGACGACTTCAACTATCTGTTCGAGGGAAAGACCCTGCTCAATGATGTGTGCCGCATCGTGGGTATCGACACCAATACTTTTGACGAGGTTAAGGGCGAGGCTGACTCCCTGGCCGGCCTTATCCTCGAGATCACCGGGCAGATCCCTAAGATAGATGAAGAGATCAACCACAATCATTTTCGCTTTAAGATCGTTTCTGTAAACAAACGGCGAATTGAGCAAATTCTGCTCACCCTACCCAAATCCTAGATCTATGAAAATATATGCTCCTCTGTTCACAGCGCTGAGCCTCCTTTTTTTGAGTGCCTGCGGAGACGGCCCCGTATATACGCCCAAACCCCGGGCTTTCCCCAAGGCCACTTACCCGGAAAAGGCCTATCGGCAATTCGACAAAGACTACTGCAGCTTTACCTTTGAGTATCCCGTTTACGCGGAGATCCAACAGGATACCCTTTTCTTTAATGAAAAGCCGGTTCATCCCTGCTGGTTCGATATCTACTTCCCCAGCTTCGACAGCCGCATTCACTGCAGTTACTACACCGTAGGCAGGGAAATGCCTTTGCAGGAACTCAAAAACGATGCTTTCGAAATGGCGCAATGGCACAATAAAAAAGCCAATTATATTGAAGAGATGCGCATTCAGAAGGAAAATGACGTCAGCGGCTTTGCCTTTCTGATAGAAGGGCCGGCAGCTTCGCCTTTCCAGTTTTACCTGACCGACAGCACCCGGCACTTTCTGCGCGGCGCCCTGTACTTCAATACGCAGGCCCGCCCGGATTCTCTGGCGCCGATCTACCAATTTGTAGAAGAGGACATCCTGCGGATGATCGAAACCTTCCGCTGGGAGGAATGATAAAAAACAAAGGGCCCCGCTGATCAGCGGGGCCCTTTGTTTTTTCCAGTCTCATTGGCGCCGACATGCCAGGTGCCGGCCATCTCCCTCGTGCAGTCGGCAGTAAACCCCCATACGGGCCTGCCAATACTGGCCCGTATGGGTATGGGCAGCTGACAGCCGAGATAATCAACAGATTATCAAATGCTGTCGGCACTAGGCCTCTTTCTTCTCCTCTGCCTTCTGGCCATTTTTCTTGGCGTCCTCATCCTCCGGCAGGCCCAGTATTTTAGCTTTGATCTTTTGTTCGATCTCCAGCGCTACCTCCGGGTTGTCATCGAGGAACTGCTTGGCCGCTTCCCGCCCCTGAGCGATCTTGGCCTCGCCGTAGCTGTACCAGGCGCCACTTTTCTGAATGACATCCTGGTCGACACCGAGGTCGACGATCTCTCCTGTTTTGGAGATCCCTTCCCCGAACATAATGTCAAAAGTAGCTACCCGGAAGGGAGGGGCGATCTTGTTCTTCACCACTTTAACCTTGACGTGGTTGCCGATCACATTGCCTTCCTTGTCTTTGATGGCGGAGCCCGAGCGGCGGATATCGAGGCGGATGGAAGCGTAGAACTTCAGGGCATTACCGCCGGTGGTCGTTTCGGGATTACCGAACATCACACCGATCTTCTCCCGAAGCTGGTTGATAAAGATGCAGCAGCAGCCGGTGCGGCCGATGGTGCCGGTTAGTTTACGCATGGCCTGAGACATCAGGCGCGCCTGCAGGCCCATCTTGGAGTCTCCCATTTCCCCTTCGATCTCGCTGCGGGGCACCAGGGCTGCTACAGAATCGATAACGATGATATCGATAGCGCCGGAACGGATGAGGTTTTCGGTGATCTCCAGGGCCTGCTCGCCGTTGTCGGGCTGAGAGACCAGCAGGTTCTCCGTATCTACACCCAACGATTTGGCGTAGGAGCGGTCAAAGGCGTGCTCGGCGTCGATGAAGGCGGCGATTCCGCCCTGTTTCTGGCATTCGGCGATGGCGTGAATGGCCAGCGTCGTTTTACCGGAAGATTCCGGGCCGTAGATCTCCACTACCCGGCCGCGGGGAAATCCATTGACTCCCAGAGCAATATCCAGCCCCAAAGAGCCGGAGGGGATGGCATCCACTTCTATGACATTATCATCGCCGAGGCGCATGATGGTTCCTTTTCCGTAGGTTTTCTCCAGGCGGTCTACGGTGAGTTGAAGCGCTTTGAGTTTGGCTTCCTTATCTTTGTTGGTATCAGACATTGAGGTAGGGTTTATTCAACTTTTTGTTTTGCTATTACGCAAAAATAAACTTTTTGTTTAATTAAAGCAAGGGAGAGGCGCTAAATTTCCATTATTTCGTTGTATGCTCTGAAAAATACGCATTTTGGCAGGGATTAAAAAATAAAATTGGAAGAGCTTTTCGGGAAGCAGAGAGCCCTTGGCGGAAAGCATCCACCAAGGGCTCTTCTCGAAGCAGCGGCCTGGCTCAGGCTTGCTTCTCGAGGGTTGTCATTTCGCTGTACTTCAGGATGTTATTGACCGAAGCACGAGAAGGAGAGAAAGAGACTTTGGGCAACTGCTGGTAGGCCAGCAGCAAGCCCTCGTATTCTTTCCTCAGCCCGGCATCCTGAGACAGGGCCTCATCGATCTCGAGCCGCTCTGTAGCAGTCGTCTCGCTGTACAGGTACTTGACAAGATGTTCTGGTGTAAACTTTTGCTTCATACAGTGAATTTTGGTTAGCTAATTCCCATCCGTGTAATCACTTATAAAACTAAAAAGCCCAGGGCAATATTGCCTGGGCTTCAAAAATTATTTTTCGGTTTTCCAAATAAAACAGGAAGAATTTTTTATCACTCTACCTTTTTCCACGTCTGGGTGCGGTACAGGCCGGTCCAGTGAATGCCCCGAACCTTGAGTTCATCCTTATTGCCATCTTCAAACCAGACGCTGGCGCCGTACTCATTGCCGTTCTCCGGGTCCATGATGGTGCCTTTCTTCCAATAATCATCGTGAGGTTTCAGCCCCTCCAGGATCACCATGCCCATCAGGGGCTTGCCCTTCTTTTTGCCGGGGCATTCGGTACATACTTTATCCGGATCGGATTTTAACAGCTTGACGATCTTGCCGTAGTACTGCCCATCTTTTTCGTAGATCTTCACATGCGACTTGGCCTCGCCGGTCTCGTCGTCAAAGGTTTTCCAGACGCCTTCCGGAGAGTGCTGCGCCAGGGCCAATACAGCAAAGGCCAGCATTCCTAAAATGCTTAATAAAATGCGTTTTTTCATAGCCAACTGGATTTTTGATTTTTTTACTTTACACATGGACTTCGAACTCGTCTCCCAGCCCTTCCGCGGGATGCCAGAACTTCCGCCTGAAATCCTGTACACGATTATCAACAACTTTAACCCCTTCCTGTTCGAGCATCTCCTGCATCATCGTGGGGGTGGGCCAATGGTTGCGGCCGGTGAGCTCTCCTTTGCGATTGACGACGCGATGCGCCGGCACATCATCGGCTGAAATGCTGTTGTTCAGCGCCCAGCCCACCATGCGGGCGGAGCCCAGCGCCAGATAATCGGCAATAGCACCATAGGTGCTTACCCGCCCCGGGGGTATGTGGCGCACTACGGCATAAACCAGGTCATAATACGTGGGCTCCGACATTTTATTGCTTACTTTTGCAGTTGATCGCAACTATGGCACAAGGTACGAAGCATTAGGCATTTTCCACCTGCTGCTCTCTGCCAGAGGCTCTTTCTGTGAACAGACACTCAATAATTTATGCTTAAGACAAAAGTCAAAGCCAGCTCCGTGACCAACCTGACGGACGCGCGCTACTTTGCCGCCTGGGAGGTGGAATGGCTGGGTTTTAATTTCGACCCCGGAGCCGACACCTACATCCAGCCGCAGGAAATGAAGGCCATCAAAGAATGGGTAGATGGGGTACGCATCGTCGGCGAATTCAACCTGCAAACCGCCGCCGAGGTCCGCGAAGCGGCAGACTTGCTGGAACTCGACGCCGCCCAGCTGGGCATGTTCGCCGATACCGACAGCCTCAGCCTGCTCCACAGCCAGGAGATCCCCTTGCTCAAAGAGATCATTCTGCAAGATCCCGGAGAAATCTCCTCTCTTAAAAAACAACTGGAGGAACAGGCTCCCTATGTGGAAGCCTTCCTCTTCAACTTCGACAAGAATGGCATCCACTGGAATGCATTCGACGAGGCACAGAAAAATCTTCTTGCCGCCCTTTCCCAGCGCTTTCCCATCCTGCTGAGCATCGGCCTGGAAGCCGGCCAGCTGGAAGAAATACTCGAAACCATAAACCCCTACGGCCTTAACGTCAGGGGTGGTGAGGAGGAGAAGGTGGGCTTTAAATCCTTCGACGAACTGGATGATATCTTCGAAGCACTGGAAACTTTTGAATAGGCATACCCCGGCGGAATAACCACCGGGCAAATAATATTTAGAAGCAGATGGTATTTCTTACCTTTGGCGAGTTTTTTAACGAAGCCGAACCACAATGAAATACCTGCTCCTCCTTTCCCTTTTGCTGGCCACCGCCGGCACTATGGCCCAGAAGAACACTGCGGCCCAGATGGAAAAGCCCTACGTCATTCTCATCTCCTGTGACGGGTACCGCTACGACTATACCGAACGCTTCCGGCCTCTCAATATCAGCCGTTTTATCGAAGAAGGAGTACAAGCCAGCTCCATGATCTCCAGCTATCCTTCCAAAACCTTCCCCAACCACTACACCATCGCCACGGGCCTGTATCCGGAGCGCCACGGCCTGGTCAACAATACTTTCTACGACCCGGAACGAGGAGAACTCTACAAGATCAGCAAACGGGAAGCCGTGGAGGACGGCAGCTGGTACCGCGGCATCCCCCTATGGGTAAATGCAGAGCAGAACGATATGGTGGCCGCCAGTTATTTCTTCGTAGGCTCTGAGGCGGACATACAGGGAGTACGCCCCTCCTACTATTATCCCTACGACGGCTCCGTGCCCAATGAGGAGCGGGTACGGCAGGTGCTGAAATGGCTGCAGCTCCCCGAAGAGCAGCGCCCGCATATGATCACTCTCTATTTTTCCGATATGGATGATGCCGGCCACCGGTACGGCCCGAATGACGAGGAGCATATACGCCCCGCCCTGATGGCGCTCGATACCGTGCTTGGCCAGCTATTCGATGGCGTAAAACAGAGCGGCCTTCCGGTAAATATCATCATCGTTTCCGACCATGGCATGGTGGATGTCCCCGTCCAGAAACTCATCAACATCGATCCGCTGGTTCAGGAAGATAAATACCGTATTGCCAATAACGGGGCGCTTGCACACGTATATCTTGAAAAGGGAGCCAGCCGGGAGGAAGCTTTCCAGGAACTGAAAAGCAGGGAAGAGCACTTCACCGTTTACAGGGTAGAAGATTTTCCTCACTACCTTTCCTGCGAAAAAGGCCCGCGCCTGGGAGATATCATCCTGCTTCCGGCATACGGCTATTATCTGTCTAACTCCCGTAGTATTGCCCTTACGGAACGCGGGCTTTACAAACAGGGAGGGGAGCACGGCTTTCATCCCGAATTCCCGGACATGCACGCCATTTTCTATGCCAACGGCCCGGCTTTCAAAGTTGGCTTCACCTTCCCCTCGTTTCGCAATGTGCACGTCTATCCGCTGATCTGCCATATCCTGGGCCTGCCCATTCCGGAAGGCATTGATGGGCAACTAGAGGTGCTAAAGGGAACATTGAGGTAGCCGAGAGGCGGAAGGCCGATAAGCCGGCCCAGACATCCAGGCCTCCGGACTTCCTGACTTCTTGACGGCTACTGACTTTTGTCATTTCTCTTTTCCGTCACAGCCGTTAGCTTTTGGGGCAAACGGAGCCATCATGTCAGAAAAAAGCTTACAGGAATTTCACCAGAGCCTGAGCTGGTCCACGCGAATTTATACTTTGCTCACCATAGTCATCGCCCTCGGCGCCTTCGTGTTCGATGCCTGGAACACCAACTGGGCCATGACGATGATCGTGGCGCTCGCAGTCATCCTCTTTGTAGAAAGCTTTGCCCTATACTTCCAGCGCCATCCGCGCACCTGGCGGCTTATTAAGTGGGGATTGCTGTTGCTGCTGCTGTTGTTGCTGCTCACCGGCTTGTCTTTGAGCAGGTACGCATAGGCAATTGGGGCAAATTTTAACTCCGAAGCCAAGCCCTTGCCTCCTTTTATGCCATAGACATCCCTTCGGGGCCTTTTACCTTTTTTACCTTTTACCTTTTACCTTTTACCTTTTTTACCTTTTACCTTTTACCTTTTACCTTTTTTACCTCACCCCGGTTCCTTCGCCGGTTCCATGGGATTAACGATCTTAAAGATCTTATACTCCCCTCTTTCTTCGGGAGGCAGATGGATTTGGGCGGTGGTAAAGTACATATCTCCGTTCGGCGCTTTGGCAAAGGTATCGGGCCATTTTATACGCTCGTCCTGGATCACGGTTTCCACTTCTCCGGCGGGAGTAAGCCTTTTAATGGCATTATCCTCCAGGGCGGAAAGATAGATGTTGCCGTCCTCGCCGAACATGATGCCGTCCGCCGGGCCGGATTTCGCTACTTCCTCTACGTTTTCCCATAGGGCGGGGCCATAAAGCGCCGTATCACGCAGGTACTCTGTATCGATACTGTACAGTGTACGCCCAGTCAGTGCCTGGTAGTAGAGGTAGGCGCCGTTGGCGGAAAGGGCGATGCCATCGGAGTGGACCTGCGGTTGTGAACCGTCGGGCCGCAACCATTTCTCGCCGCCAATGGTGAGGACGATATCCTCAGCCTGCGTAGAAGGATGTTCATCCAGCAGGCGGCGGGCACTGCCATCGGCCAGGTTGAGTACGACTATGGCGCCGTCGCCGGAGTCGGTGATATAGGCAAACTGCCGGGCGGCATCGATGCGCACATCATTAAAATAACTGTTGGCCTTCCAGTTATCCTCGCTGAAGGTATAAGTACGTACCAGGGTGTCCGTTTCCAGGCTGAACTGATGCAGGCGCGGCCCCTGCTCGATCACGCCACCAAACTGGGGGTTGGCGGGGTCGAGCACCCAAAGGAAGCCGTCATCGGCAACTACGCTTTGCACACAGACGAAAAAGGAGTCCGGATTTTTACCGGCCGCCCAATTGTTCCAGCGTTCATTGGGGTAGGGATAGGGCTTTCCGTCCTTTGTCTCAGCAACGGACACGGGCACCTCTTCCGGCCAGCGGGGAAAATTGACGAACATTCGTCCCTCGCCGGAGATGGTAATACCTGTCCACTGCCGCTCAGAGGAGGCTATTTCCTCCAGGCGTACTTCTTCTTTTGCCTGTTCCCCTTCGGAACATCCTAATGACAACAGCGGTATCAGTAACCATAGATAGTTTTTCATAGTTTTTATTGGTTTAAACATGCACAGCCCCGCCGTGTTTGCTTCACTTTCCTCGCAGGAGCCCCGCCGGTTGCGCCAGATATTCCGTAATTTACTGTCAGGCCTTGCGGCAACCGACACTTTGGCAAGAACGCAAATATCCAACCGGTAAGCGAAACAGAGGGTGGAGCAGATAAATAATGCCTGAAAAATACAACCCGAGCCCGGACTTTTGCATTGTATTAGCGATACTTTATCCTCCTTAGCCACAACATCCAATGAATTATGAAAGAAACTGGCCTCGATACTCCCGAAGTAAAAGTGGCGAATACATCCCGGCCCGTCCACCGCCTCATCCGAAAGCGCTGGAGCCCGCGCACTTTTTCCGATGAGCCGATCAATGAGGAGGGCCTGCAGACACTGTTCGAAGCCGCCAGCTGGGCCGCCAGCTCCTATAATGATCAGCCCTGGCAGTACATCTACGCTCACCGCTCTGATGAAGAAGGATTTCAGAAACTGCTCAGCTGCCTGAAGGAAGGCAATCAGAAATGGGCTAAAGATGCCGCTGTATTGGTGTTGAGCATGGCACGCAGGTATTTCTCCCGCAATGATAAGCCCAACCGCCACTACATGCACGACACGGGCGCGGCCAATACCACCCTCGTCCTGCAGGCTGCCTCCATGGACATTTACGGGCATATGATGGCCGGTTTCCATATCGACAAAACCATAGAAACTTTTGAATTGCCCGATGAGATCGAGCCGGTTTGTTTTATAGCGCTTGGTTACCTGGGAAGCCTCGACGAATCGCAGCTCAAGCCCCGGAGCCGAAAGCCCCTTCGCGATTTCGTGAAAAAAGCATAGATCACTCACTCTTACATTTAAATGCAATGAAGGACACCAACAGCCCACCGAAGGTGATGCACAACGAGGACAAAAAACGCTTCGAACTCACCATCGGCGGCAAAACTGCGGTGACAGAATACATGACGCCCGGCAATAAGATCATCTTCATCGATTTCGATACCCGGCCGCGCAGCAGAAAGGTAGTACTGCAATTCATTGGCAAATAGCCCGGATATCCTTTTCCGTAAGTCGAAAATTTAGCGTACTATTACGCTCAAATAGTACCCATGAAATGAGTAGTATCCGAGTATACCGGGATCCTGTCCCGACGATAGATACCCCCCAGATGATCGAAGTGGACCGCCTGATGGTAGAAGAATACCATATCGAGCTTATCCAGATGATGGAAAATGCGGGCCGCTGCCTCGCCATTCTCGCCCGGGAACGCTTTCTGGACAACAACCCCAGGGGTAAGAAGGTAGTAGTGCTTGCCGGAACCGGTGGCAATGGTGGTGGAGCCATAGCCTGTGCCCGCCGCCTGCACAACTGGGGTGCCCAGGTAGAAGTATTCACCACTGCGGGCATGGAAAAGATGAAAGACACAACTGCACACCAGTACCGAATACTGGAGCGAATGGGCGTTCCGGTAAAGAGTGGTGAAGAACTGGATTCGACTAAAGGACTGGAACTGATCATAGACGGCGCCATCGGGTACAGCCTTTCCGGCCCACCCCATGGCCTGGCAAAAGATATGATCGAGTGGGCCAATAAAGCACCGGCGCCCACCCTTTCGCTGGATACGCCCTCCGGCCTGGACCTCAACAGCGGTACCGTTCACGAACCTGCGATCAAGGCCAGAGCGACACTTACGCTGGCCTTGCCTAAAAAAGGGTTGTATACAGAAGGTGTGTTGCCGCTGCGCGGGGAGCTCTATCTGGGCGACATCAGCGTACCGCCGTCACTTTACGCAGAGCCCAGCCTGGGGCTTAAGGTGGGCAACCTATTCGCCGAATCGGATGTATTGCGGATCGACTGATCAGGCTACCTTTCCGGCTTTAGCTTTATAAAAGAGTTCGGAGCAGTTTTCCTCTGTCAGTATCTCATTGGCCACCCGGTGCAGGCTTGCAGTGGTGATCTGCTGGTAGAACCCGGCCTCCTTATTGATGAGCTCTGCATCTCCCAGCAGTTCGAAGAAAGCCAGGTTGATGGCCTTGTTGAGCACATTCAATTCGGAAAAAACCAGTGTGCTCTCCATCTTGTTTTTGAGCTTCTGCAGTTCCTGTTCGGGAATGGAGCTGCTTTTGAGTTCCTCCAGTTCTTTCCAGATGGCAGCGGTTGCCATTTCGATACTCACTCCTTCCGCCGGGCGCCCTTCGACGATGAGCAGGCCGGGGTCTATACTGCCCGTCACGTAGCAGTCGATATTGGAGAAGAGTTGCTGTTCCTTGAGCAGGCGGCGATACAGGCGGGAAGAAGAACCATTGCTCAGTACGTCTGAAAGCAGGTCTGCCACATAGTAATCAGGATGGTTTCGCGCCGGCATGTGGAAAGCCAGATAGACGGCATCGACCGGCACATTGGCCTCGTTGATGCGCTTTTCCAGGCGTTTCTGCGGAGGCTCCTGAGGCAGCTGCCGGATATTGCCGTTTCCGGCGGGAATGTCTCCAAACCACTTTTCGGCCATAGCCTTCACTTCCTTAGCCTTCACATTGCCGGCCACGGCCAGTACGGCATTGTTGGGCCGGTAGTAGCGGAAGAAGAATTCCTTGACGTCATCCAGCGTGGCATCTTCCACATGCTTGGGCACTTTCCCGATGGTGGGCCAGCGGTAGGGGTGCACCTTATAGGCCATATCGGCAATATGATGCCAGACATCACCGTAGGGTTCGTTCAGGCAGGTTTCCTTGAATTCTTCCACTACCACTTTTCGCTGTACTTCCAGCACCCGCTCATCGAAATTGAGGCTCATCATGCGGTCGGATTCCAGCCAGAAGGCCACCTCCAGGTTTTCAGCGGGCAGAATATCGTAGAAGTTCGTGATGTCGTTATTGGTGAAGGCGTTGTTTTCTCCGCCGGCCATCTGAATAGGCGTATCAAAGTCAGGGATATTGGCGGAACCTCCAAACATCAGGTGTTCAAAAAGGTGGGCAAAGCCGGTTTTCTCCGGCGATTCATCGCGCGCACCGACGTTGTACAGCACATTGACAGCAGCCATAGGGGTGCTGTCGTCTTCGTGAACGAGGACTTTCAGGCCATTGTCCAGTTCAAATCTTTCAAATCTTATCACGTTCCGGTAATTTTTTTTGAGCCATCATTTCCTCAAACGATGGTAAGAGCTCTCTATACAAATGTATTAAAAAAATCAGCACGCCATGCACCAAAAATAAACGCCTTGGCATCTATGTAGTTGAATGCAGGTGTTGAAATTATTTTCATCGACCCCGACCGCAATCGCAAAAAAAGCCATCATTATGAACCGTCTGGATATTTCTCGTTTGCAAAAAGACCGGCCGATCTTCCTGAAGCTTGGCATGATCATGTCTCTGGCATTTGCCATCCTGGCTTTCAACTGGACTACCTCCACCTACGAAAATGAAGGCATATACTTCGAGGAGGTTCAAAAACATACTAAAAAATAGTACTGCCCCGGATACAGCCTGGCTCCTACTTCGTCCAGTCGAGGCAAGCGGATAGCCAGCAAACCCGGGCCTTTATTCACCGGAGGCAAATGATAAAAGTCAGCCCTTACTTTTGCACCTTAAGCATAAAGGTAAGCGCTGAATTCCCTATATTTGGATGGAGTTGACAGACAGCCATCTAAAATATAGCAAACTATGCCGCGCCCCGATTTCAGCAAGATCGAACTCGACCGTCAAATACTTGAACCTCAGCCAGTAGAAGAAAGCAGCTGGGAGACGCCGGAAAAGATCCCCGTGCCTCCCCGGCTTTTCCCCGAAGACATCAAAAGCTACGCGCACCTGAGCTACGCCGCCGGCCTTCCGCCTTTCCTGCGCGGCCCCTACAGCTCGATGTATACCGTCCGGCCGTGGACCATCCGCCAATATGCCGGCTTTTCCACTGCGAAGGAGAGTAACGCCTTTTACCGGCGCAACCTCGAGCAGGGCCAGAAGGGCCTGTCTGTCGCGTTCGACCTCGCCACCCACCGCGGCTATGATTCAGACCACGAGCGGGTATTTGGTGATGTGGGCAAAGCTGGTGTAGCCATCGATACGGTGGAAGACATGAAGGCCCTCTTCGACCAGATCCCCCTGGATAAGATGTCCGTCTCCATGACCATGAACGGCGCCGTCATTCCCGTCATGGCCTTTTACATCGTCGCGGCGGAAGAACAGGGAGTAAAGCCCGAACAACTCAGCGGCACCATCCAGAATGACATCCTCAAGGAATTCATGGTGCGCAATACCTACATCTATCCGCCCATCCCTTCCATGCACATCATTGCGGATATTTTCGAATATACCGCCCGCCACATGCCGCGCTTTAATTCCATCAGCATCAGTGGCTACCACATGCATGAAGCAGGTGCTACTGCAGACATCGAGCTGGCCTACACTCTGGCCGACGGCCTGGAATATCTGCGCGCCGGTATGAAGGCCGGCCTGGAGATAGACGACTTTGCCCCGCGCATCTCCTTCTTCTGGGGCATCGGTATGAACCATTTTATGGAAATTGCCAAGATGCGCGCCGCCCGCATGCTATGGGCCAAGATCGTCAAACGGTTTGGCCCGAAGAACCCTAAGTCCATGGCCCTGCGCACCCACTGCCAGACCTCCGGCTGGAGCCTGACCGAACAGGACCCCTTCAACAACATTGCCCGCACCTGCATCGAGGCCATGGCCGCGGCACTGGGCGGCACCCAGTCCCTGCATACCAACTCGCTGGACGAGGCCATAGCGCTACCCACAGATTTCTCCGCCAAGATCGCCCGCGATACGCAGATCTACCTGCAAAAAGAAACGGACATTACGAAGGCTGTTGACCCCTGGGGAGGTTCTTATTTCGTAGAATACCTCACTGCCCAGCTTGCCCGCAGAGCCTGGGAACTCATCGAAGAAGTAGAAGGGCTGGGCGGCATGGCCAAGGCCATTGAAGAGGGCCTTCCCAAACTGCGCATCGAAGAAGCCGCTGCCCGCAAACAAGCACGCATCGACAGTGGTAAAGACCAGATTGTCGGCGTCAATGTATTCCAACGCGATGAGCAGGACCCCATAGACATCCTGGAGGTAGATAATACTGCCGTACGCGAATCTCAGGTCAAGCGGATCAAAGAAGTGAAAGCGAAGAGGGGCGAGGCTGCCGTTCAGAAAGCGCTGGAAGAAATCTACCAATGTGCCAAAACAGGCGAGGGCAACCTGCTGGAAAAGGCCGTACAGGCCGCCCGCCTGCGGGCTACCCTGGGAGAGATTTCCAACGCTATGGAACGGCAATTCGGCCGGTTCACGGCACAGACCAAGTCGATTGCCGGCGTTTATTCCAGCGAAATCAGCAGTGACGAAGACTTCGGAAAAGCAAAACAACTGGCCGACCAGTTTGCGGAACTCGAAGGCCGCCGCCCCCGCATCATGGTGGCCAAGCTTGGCCAGGATGGCCACGACCGCGGCTCCAAGGTGATCGCCACCAGCTTTGCCGACCTGGGCTTCGATGTGGATATCGGCCCGCTCTTCCAGACCCCGGCGGAAGCCGCGCGGCAGGCGGCGGAGAACGACGTGCACATCCTGGGGATTTCCTCCCTGGCGGCCGGCCATAAAACGCTGGTACCGGAAACCATTGCCGAGCTGAAAAAGCTCGGCCGGGAAGATATCATGGTGGTCGTAGGCGGCGTAATCCCCGCCCAGGACTATGAGTTCCTGTATGATAAGGGCGTAGTGGGCATTTTCGGCCCCGGCACCAAGATCGCTAAAGCGGCTGCACAGATACTGGATGTGCTGATGGGTGTGGTTTCGTGACTCGTGACTCGGGATTCGGGATTCGGGAAAGAAAAAGTACGCCACCGCCTAACCACAGCCTTTAAAAAAATGAATGAGGCTATAGGAGTTAAACGGTGGCGGTACGTAATTAAACTAGCAGTTTCTTTTTATTGGTTATTGCCAGACGCTAAGCCGGCCACTTTTTTCGAATGATTTCAGTTCGTTGACCAATTTATCGTTTGCATTGGGAGCAAAGAGGGAGGTTTCGCGGCGGTCGTCGAAGATCTCCAGGTTGAGTTCTTTGGCGAAAGCCTTGGCCAGGTCGCCCAGATTGCGGGCATAGCGCTCACTTTTGCCCATACCCATGAACAGGTCGACCACTCCGGTACGGACAACCTCGTACTTATCCACTTGCATGAGCATCTGCCGCTGGGTCTTTCCACGCACGGCCTTTCCCATCTGTTCCAGCTTGCGGCGCAGTTTTTCCACAGAGTACCCCATCACATCCGCCCGGTGTTTCCACCAGTTTCTACCGCTTCCCCCGTTGCGTGCCTCATATACCTTAAGGTGGCTCTTCTCGGCAGCTTCCTGGCAGGAAACCATACCCATCGCTTTGGTGAGCTCCAGCACATTGAGCACCTGCTCCTTGGTAAGCAGCTCGCCATTGTCTACCTGATCTTCCAGCGAAAAAAGGTATTTGGCGTACTTCTGCTTGACCTTGCTGTTGGAGTTGAGGGTAATGAGCTTGGCCAGCTCAACGGTGAGGTAATAGTCCTTCAAAATCTTGCTGCCCTCGGATTTACGGTTGGCGAAATCCTGCATCTTGACAGGCTTGCGGATACCATCCTTAAACTCATAGACATCTGTGATCCAGCGCTTTACATTAGTGGGGTAATGGTGGTCCGGCAGTTGCAATGCCTGGTGCAGTTGAGTCGCAGCGACCACTCTTGTTCCCTTTTTGCTGATATAAACCTGAAGTACCATGATTAAGTGGATAATGGTTACATGTACAAAAATGCACTATTTGTTTTAAAAAAACAATTATTGAAACAATTTTTTTCAAAAAAATTGGCAGTGCACCAGGTTTTTAACTCAAAAGGTGAAAAAAGGGATTGACAGTCAGCCACTTAGTTTTAAAACATTGGTGCAGAAAGGGTAGTTCCAACAGCTTGTTGGTTTTTATCCACATTTTTGAGGATGCCCAAACATTTTTGTTTAAGCACATAAGTGAACCCGTACCTCCAAGCTTCGCCTTGGAGTAGCAATGTAGAAGGCGGTGCATGCTGAGGGCTCCGGCACAAAGGCCGGAGGAACGGCTACAAAAAAGCCTCCGCGGCAATGCCGTCAGCCAGGAATTTTCCCGCATCCGTCAGGCGGATGGTATCGCCTTCCCGTTTGGCCTGGCCGGCCTCCAGAAAAGGTTGGATGTGTTTCAGGAAGTGCTCTTCGTATTTTTCTCCCATTTGCCGGATGCGGCTCAGCTCCACGCCCCAGATGGTGCGCAGGCCGGTCATGACGTATTCGTTATAGCGGTCGGCAGGGGTCAGGAATTCTATGTCGAAGAAGGTATTTTCCCGGGCTGGCATCTCTCCGGGAGGTGTCATACCAGGAGTTGTTCCCGGGAGTTGTTCCCGCAGCGCCGGAGATGCCAGCGCGCGCATATACTTCATATTATTGGCCACGTTCCACTGACGGCTTACTCCATTGAAGCTATGAGCGGAAGGGCCCAGGCCCAGGTAAGGCTCGCCCCGCCAGTAACTGGAATTGTGCACCGCAAAACGGCCGGGCTTGGCAAAGTTGGAGATCTCGTAGTGCACGTACCCGTGGGCGCGCGTAACGTCCAGCAGCATATCAAACTGCCGGGCAGTACGTTCTTCATCCACGGGCGCCACCTTGCCGGCTTTTATAAAATGGTGCAAGGCGGTCTTCTCCTCCACCGTCAGGCCATATGCAGAAAGGTGGGGAATGTCATAACGGAACGCGATATCGAGGTTTTCGGCCCACCGTTCATCGCTGGTAGTAGGGGAGCCGTAGATGAGGTCTATGGTCAGGCCGTGGAAGCCGGCGGCCTGAGCCCTGTCCAGGCAGGCGCGCGCTTCGCGGGCGTTGTGGGCGCGGTTGAAAAACTGCAGGTCTTCTTCGTGGAAGGATTGTATGCCGATGCTCAGCCGGTTGACAGGCGTGCGGCGCAGGGCGGTGAACTTTCCCGCCGTCAGGTCATCGGGATTGGCCTCGAGGGTGATCTCGGCATCCGCTTTTATGGTAAAGCGCTTATCGATCTCCTCGAAGAAGCGCATGAGCTCGGTCTCCGTAAGCAGGCTGGGCGTGCCGCCGCCGAAGTATATGCTGTCGAGTTCTTTCTCTGCCAGATAATCCTGCCGCAGATCCAGCTCCTGCAGCATAGCGGCCACCATCTCTTCCTTATACTTCAGGGAAGTGGAAAAGTGGAAGTTGCAGTAGTGGCAGGCCTGCTTGCAGAAGGGGATGTGTAGGTAGACGCCTGGCATTATATTCGTTTTTTGGAAGAAAACACTTATAAGCCATGGTAGTTTCGAAGGCCTGACGGTATATCAGGCCTGACGGGAATTCCGAATGGACTATACCAGATGCCATCAACTGATCAATGGTTATATCGCTTACCTCAAAAAGGAGAAAGAAAAAGGTTGAGAGTGCCCCTCAAATCACGAGTCACGAGTCACCCCATGCGGGTTTCGCTGTGCTCAAGAATCACGAAAAAACCCCCGAACCAACTCCAGCAACTCCTCTGGCGCCTCCGCATGCACCCAGTGCCCTGCCCCCTGCACCGTCTCGATCTGCGCATTGGGAAACAGGTCATGGATAAGCGGAAAATCCTCATCTTGAATATAGGGAGAGTTTTCTCCACGGATGAAGAGGGTTTCCCCTTCGTAAGGCTCATCCGCTTCGATGGGTGCAAGGATATTATCGTAGTTCTGGTACAGGCTTTCCAGGTTCATTTTCCACTCGTAATCCCCCTTTTTATTGCGTGACAAGCCCTTGAGGAGGAACTGCCGGATGCTGTAATCCGGGATCTTGTCTTTCAGCTTTTCGTCGGCCTCCTCCCGGCTGTCGAGCGATTTGAGGTCCAGGCCGCGCAGAGCGTCGAAGATCTCCTGATGGCCGGGCGGGTATTTTTTCGGGGCGATGTCGATGATCACCAGCTTGTCTACCATATCGTGATGGGTGAGGGCGAATTGCATGGCCACTTTTCCGCCCATAGAATGGCCGATGATGTGGGAGGTGAACATCCAGTTGGACTCCAGGAAGTACAGCAGGTCTTCGGCCAGGCAGGGATAGTCGAAAGTATCGCGGTGGGGAGAGCGCCCGTGGTTGCGCTGGTCAACGAGAAAGACGGTGTGGTGATCCGCCAGTTCCTTACCTATGGTTTGCCAGTTGTCCAGCGTGCCGAACAGGCCGTGGAGGATGACGACGGGGTCGCCCTGGCCGAAGGTTTTGTATTTTAGGTTTAGCATTTAGTTGGTTTCGTTAATTGGGTTGCCCGCCCGCCGTTATGGCTGCTTTCATTGCAATGTATGGCATAGGCTTTTTATAGGAACAGCGCAAGGTAGACAGAGTTCAGGTACTGTGAAAGGCGTTGTTTTTGTAACTGAGCGGCGTATCTTATCTACACAGGCTGGCTAATGCGATATTTATTGGGCGCGAACCGGCCACAAGCCTGCCCGAGGCCCCTAATCTTTACACAATTTCGGCATAAAGGTTTGAGCATTGCACCAAACCGATTGCGGCCGTAACCTTCCAGTGTTTATTAAACCTGGAAGAGTGTTGCTAATTTGGGAGGTAAATATGTAGAAAGGCCCGCCGGGGTCCTACCAGGCGGGCGACATCTCTGCCCAGTAAGGGCTCGGGTGGAGGCGTCACCCGCTGCTACAGCTTGCCCAGCAGCCCCCCCAGCAACTTCACCGCATTCTTCACCACCTCCTCGCTTTCCACCGGTATTTTAAGGTAGGTTTGCCCGGTGGATTCGTCCTTCTCCGTGAGTTCGCTCATTAGCTGTTGGGTGGCCTTTTCGTCAGATAAGGTTTGGGCGAGGCGGCCCAGGAAGCTCACCCCCTGGCTGATCAACTCGCGGGGACTGCCGGCGCCGGCGGTTTGCGGCTCTCCTCGGGGCTGTCGGGTGGA
>CAYVVK010000040.1:0-18494 GCA_964454855.1 uncultured Phaeodactylibacter sp.
CCCCGACCCGCTGATTACAAATCAGCTGCTCTGGCCAACTGAGCTATGCTGGCATTTTTCTTCTTGAGTTATGGGGTTCAGCACCAACAGGCCAACGCTTTCAAGCTTTCTTGAGATCATTTTCTCAAAGCGATTGCAAAGATAGGACTTTTTAGTAAAAGAAAAAATACTGTAATTCTTTTTTTGCGCTTTTTTTAGCGCGCTGTAAATTTAGGAAGAATTCTGCGGTATCGCCTAAGAGGAGCCTTTTAAAAAGCTGAAAAATCCCCTGCTGTGCAAAAAAAAGCCTCTCTGGCCGGAAAGCCAGAGAGGCTTTTTTTATTATCAGGAGTGCCCACCCCGGCGTTCTGCAAAAGGAGCGGTGCGGTCAGGGCCTGGAGCGCAGCTGGTCCTTGTATTTGATGAGCTGCCGCTTAATGGAAGAGGCGGCACTATCTACGGAAGATTCGAAGGTTTTGCTCGACTCCTTGGCGATGAGCAGGCCGCCCGGAACGTTTAGGCGCACCTCGGCGATCTTGTCTCTAACCTGCCCGGAGTTTTCCAATTTCAGGGTTACCCTGGCTTCGATGATCCGGTCGGAGAACTGGTCCATCTTGCTGAGCTTTTTCTCTATATAGTTGATCAGTTTGTCGTCTGCTTTGAATTGAACAGATTCGGTAAGCACTTTCATAATCTTTCCTTTTAAGGTGATAAATTAAGTTGATGAAAAGGGCCGGCTACTCGTTTTTTTCTTCGCCGGCTTTAGGATGGGCTTGTCGATATACTTGTTTTAGCCGCTCTATGGAATTGTGGGTATACACCTGGGTGGAGGCCAGGCTGGAGTGGCCGAGCAAGGCTTTGATGGCATTGAGTTCCGCGCCGTTTTCCGACAGGTGGGTGGCAAAGGAGTGCCGCAGGGCGTGTGGCCCCCGTTGTTCGTTGCTGGTTACGGCGGAAAGGTATTTCCTGACAATATTATAGGCGAGCTTTGGATACATGGGCTTTCCTTTATCAGTAAGAAAAATCAGGGCCGGAGCACCATCGGGAAATGCCCGCCCCCTTTCCGTCAGATAGGCCCGCAGGCTGACGGCCAGGGAATGGCTGACAGGCAGGAGCCGTTCCTTGCCGCCTTTGCCGGCCACGCGTATCTGCAAATTATGGAAATCAATGTCTTTTACTTCCAGCCCGATAGCCTCTGCCCGGCGCATGCCGGTGGCGTAGAGTAGTTCGATCAGCATGCGGTCGCGGGCGCCGGGGTACCCTTCTCCGAATTCAAGATGCCGGAAAAGCTGTTCCAGTTCACTTTTCTTTAGGCTGCCCGGCAGGCGTTTGCCCACTTTAGGCGCCGACACCTTGGCCGTAGGGTCTACGGAGAGATTCTCCCGGCGTACTAAAAAGCGGAAATAGGACTTGAGGGTGGAGAGCTTGCGGTTAGCCGTACGCGCCGAGCGGCCCTGCGACAACAGGTGCACCATCCAGGACCTGATATGAGAATGCCCCACCTCTGAAACAGAGGTGAGGCCACAATCTTCATCTATGAAATGCAAAAACTGCTGCAGGTCTGTCTGATAAGCGGTTATGGTATGCGGGGAAAACCGCTTTTCGTACTGTAGATATTGCAGGAAAGACTTTTCTCTCATTGACTTTCGTAGTTAGCGAGGCTGCCCCTACAAGTTAGTCAGAAAATGAGAGATTGTCAACCTGTTCTACGACAATTCAACCTGTTTCTGCTGCCGGTATACGGCTTTGAGCATTTCATTCCTGCGCCGTACAGACGGCTTGGTGTAGTGCTGGCGCTGACGCAGCTCCCGGATGAGGCCGGAGCGGTTGTACTTCATCTTGTACTTCTTAAGCGCCCTTTCGATGGATTCGTTTTCACGAACTTCTACGATGATCATAAGTTCTTAAGATGCTTTTTAAAAAATTGGCCCCAAAGGTAAATAACTTTTTTATATTCGCTATTCCCCTCAATAAAATTTTATTCCTCATACCCACCCCTATGAAAAAGGAAAAAAAAGGCAAGAATTTTCTCAAAAAACCTACCTACCCGGGAGGCATGGCCGCCATGCGCCAATTCATCAAAGAGCACCTCAAATACCCGGAGGAAGCGATCCGGGAAAAGGTGGAAGGAACCGTGGTGCTGAAATATTCCATCGGCCCGAACGGCAAGGTAGTGGACGCCAGGCTCATCTCCGGGCTGGGGCACGGCTGCGACGAGGAGGCCGTACGCCTGGCGAAGATGCTCAAATTTGAAGTGCCCAGGAACCGTGGCGTTAAAGTCTTATTCCACAAAGACCTCAAGGTACACTTCCGCTTGCCGAAGCAAAAGGCCCCTGCCAAACCAAAGGCTACCGGGCAAACGGTGCAGTATACTTACACTACGAAGAAGAAGGAAGAGGATACCAGGAACAAACCCGGGGACAGGGAAGGGGGAGGCTATTCTTACACCATTTCTTTTTAGAACGGCCGCGGTTCAAAGTCCATTTTTGCAGCTGGCTGGAAAATATAACGTAATGATATCCTTACCCTCGCCGTCGTGGTCAGTTGCGTATCCGTCAGGTTTCGATACAGGGGCAGTTCCACAAATGCGCCCAGTTGGAGAGACGGGCTGAAGCCGTATTCCATCCCGGGGCGAATATGCACCCAGTGCCCCCCGGTATTGGGCGATTCCAGGCCATTGGCCTTGTCCGGAGCTGTGAAACGGTATAGCATCAGCAGGGAGGGGTCAATATAGGTATTACCGATGAAAAAACGGTCAGCCAGGCCCGTCAGGACCCGTAGTTCATCACCGAATTCGTATTCCTGCAGGCCCTCATACCGGCTGGCGGGCGTCGTGAGCCGGTACGTCACATTGGCGGTGAAAGACATCGTCGGGCGGAACGTATGGAAGAAGGTGTACCGGGCGCCGCCCAAAAGGGCCCACGCCCCTCTGCCGGGCTGCAGGTCGGGGTGAAGCGGCAGCCCCGTCTCCGGATTGGTGCGGCCCGTATGGCCGATGGGCGCCTCCGCTCCCGCACCCAGCAACAGGGAATGGTTCAGGTTGGTAAAAGCATTGAACTGAAAAAAAGCGACAGCATCGCCGATGCCCTGCGCTGTCAGGCGGCTCTTACCTCCATTCAGCCGGGTGGTTACCTCTTCCTGTCGCACCAGCGACAGCAAGCCGATGAAGGTCCACCGCTTGTGAAAAGCAAAGCCGCCCCGCAGAAGAGCGGAATGAGTGTTCCGCCGCCGGGGGTTGTCCTCTAGTTCTTCGGAACCGGAAACCAGGTCGTGCTGGGTATTGTAATCGTAACTGAGCTCCAGCAAACCACTGCCTACCTCAAAGTGCTGCAGGCCGAGGCTGCCCGACAGCGGAGTGCCTCCGGAGCAACAGGCCTGCGCCAGGCCCGCCCGGCTGCCCAGAGCCGCCCAGCCAATAGCTATAAGTATGAAGTGTTTCCAATGCATGCCTAAAAATCTGATAACCGGTATACTTTCGCATTGCCGTTAATGATGATGCTGAAAACCCGCTCCTTCTTGGGCAGGCGGTTGTCGTTGTACAGAAGAGGATAGGAAATGACGTCGCTGGTCTTGTACTGCCCGTAGGGATATTTGCTGTAGTCGCGCGAAAAGCCGGTGTTCTCGGTCATCACCAGAGGCCCCGGCTCAATACTCTGCCAGGACTTCCAGGTAGTCTCTACAAATGGCACCAGCTCGAGCTGCTCGCCCCGCCGGCTGCCAAAAACACTTTTGGCTTCCAACTGCATCCAAAGGCTCTCCGTAGCGCGGTCAAAGACAAGCAGGTTGCTATTGTATAACAATCCGGACACGCCGTAGGTGAAATCCGGGCCGCTACCCAGCCTTTTCCAGGCTTTTGCCGTACCGGTTAATGGGCAGTAGGTAATGGAAATGGGTACTCCTCCTACTTCGTCGTTCACCACCTCGTGCCAGTCGAGGATGGCATGAGGATAAGCTTTGGCCTCGCCGTTTATCAAAACGCCGATTACGAGGTCATCGTCTTCCAGGTAGAACGGGGCATTGGGGTCCGACTGGATGAGATTGAACCTGGTAAACTCCGGTTCATCGACCGATCGGATGGCGTCAAAGCCCGCCCCCTGAGCAACAAAGGCAGTAGGAAGGTTCCAGCCACCCGCCGTATCGGCAGTGACGGCTACCTCCTGGCCGCCCAGTCCATAGATCTCCAGGCCGGGATAATAAGCACCAAAAACAAACCAGTAGCCCATACCTGAATTGATGTACTTCAAATATTCTCCCTGGTTGGGGCCCAGGCGGGCCTTGCCGAAAATATCCCAGCGGTTGCCCAGGTCGTCTTCCATAACCACCGGCAGCTGGCCCTCCACCGCGGTAAAGGTGCGGATACCGTCGGCAAAATCGCGGCTGAAGGCCACCAGGAAATTCCGCCGTCCGCTGCCGGCCACCACCACAGGCTCGCCTTCGAATTCATCCTCAATCAGGGAAATAGCGGAGGAACCGACAGGTTCAGACGGGGCCGTATCAAAGGCCGGTGCCGAAGGTTCCTCCTTCTGGCAGCTTAGCGATAGCCACAGGAGGGCGCATAGGGATAGATTGATCCACTTCATTTTTTCGTTTTTTCTTACACTAAAGCCTTTTCAGATATCCAATGTATATCATAAAAGTCGAAAAATTCTACCGAAACACCTGTCGGGACGAGAACATTTACTCCCTCTGGGAAAAGAGAAGCCCCGATTACCAATGCTCGCGATTTCTTGCTAATATTGAGACATCCCATTTTCAACAGGCAACAAAATTTCTGACATGCAAGTTTTTCAATTCCGGATTGGAGAAAACCGATTGATATACAGCCTCCTTCTGCTGGCCGCCTTTGGCTGCGCCGAGGAACCCCGCTCTTCCGACGGCGAGGCGTCCGGCCCTGCCGTAAAGCTATTTGAATTGCAATCCCCCGCCACCACCGGTGTCACCTTCAATGCCCGGGGACAGTTGCTCTACCCGGGCGATGAAACGGGCCTGTACTCCAACATCTCCGGCCTGGCCGTAGGTGACATCAATAACGACGGCCTGCCCGACCTCTTCTTTTCCGGTGGGCGGGGCAATTCCAAACTCTACCTGAACCGGGGCGATTTCCGATTCGAAGACATTACTCAAAGTGCCGGCATCCGCGACGAGGGGGCGAATAACGCCGATAACCAGGGCGTCAATATGGTGGATATCAACGGCGACGGCTGGCTGGATATTTACATCCTCAAAACGGGCATCAAAGGCAACTTCCAGCAACAGCAATTCACCAAAGACGGAGCCAACCTGCTCTACGTCAACCAGCAAGACAATACGTTCAAAGAACAGGCCGCCGCATACGGGCTTGACATTATCGGCCTGTCGCATACCGCCAACTTCTTCGACTATGACGGCGACGGCGACCTCGACCTCTACATGATACATACCGGAGAGCCGGGAGCCACCTTCAGCTTCTCCTACTACGAGGCGCCGCCGCGCTCCAAATGGCTCAACGACCAACTGCTGGAAAACCGGAACGGAAAATTCGTGGACGTCCGCGAACAAGCCGGCCTCCCCTACCGGCGCAACATCGGCCTGAGCGCTTCGGTCGGCGACGTCAACAACGACGGATACGCCGATATCTACGTGGCCAATGATTTCTTTGGCCCCGACTTTTTCTACCTGAACAACGGCGACGGGACGTTTTCGGAAAAGTTACAAGACTATTTCACCAAAACGCCTATGTCCGCCATGGGTTCTGATTTTGCCGATATCAATAACGACGGCTGGATCGACCTCTTCACCGGTGAAATGATGCCCGCCACCCAACGTCGCCAGAAGCTCAACCTGGTGCCCTTCTCCATCGAGGCCTACAACAAACTGGAGGAGCAGGGTAACCCTCAGTATACCCGCAACATGCTGCAGGCCAACGACGGCGGAGAGCGGTTTCGCGACATTGGCCTGTTCGCCGGTGTATACGCCACCGAGTGGAGCTGGTCTTCCTTTTTCTTCGATGCCGACAACGACGGCTTCAAAGACCTATACATTGCAAACGGGATCCTGCGAGACATGACCAATATGGACTTTGTGAAAAGCAACTTTGGAGAGGATTACACCAGCATGGCCGACCCACAGGCCAAGGCCCAGGCCAATCCCCGGGAGGCGCCCTCCGTCAAGACGAGCAATTACCTGTTCCGAAACCAGGATGGGCTGAACTTTGAAGACGAGAGCGCAGCCTGGGGCCTCAGCCAGCCCGTCCATACCCGCGGCGCCACCTACGCCGACCTAGACGGCGACGGCGACCTCGACCTCGTCCTGAACAACATCAACGAAAGCCCCTACCTCTACCGAAACCTGGCCGAACAGCTTCCCGCCCACAATTACCTGCGCCTGCGCCTGCAGGGCAAAGGGAGCAACACTTTCGGCATCGGCGCCGCCGTTCGCATATTCTACCAGGGGCGCCGGCAGATGGGCTACCTGAGCACCCAGCGCGGCTTTCAATCCTGCCCGGAACCCGTTCTCCACTTCGGGCTGGCGGAGGCATCAACTGTAGATACACTTGTAGCCACCTGGCCGGGCGGCCAGCAGGAGGCCTGGTACAACCTGACTGCCAACCAATTGCTGTCTCTGAAGCAGGGAGAAGGCGAACCCATTCAATTGCCCCCCGAAGGCGCCGGGCCGAAGCTGCTGGAGGAAAAGCCCGGCGCCATCAGTTTCCAGCACCGCGAAAGGCCCTTTACCGACTACCGCATTGAGCGGCTGCTGATCCGAAAGTACTCCGAAGAAGGGCCGGGCATGGCTGTGGCCGACGTCAACCAGGACGGCCTTGACGACTGTTTCGCCGGCGGAGCAGCCGGCATGGCCGGGCAGTTGTTCCTGCAAGGGGCGGACGGAAAAATGACACCGGCCCCCAACCAGCCCTGGGCATCGGAAACCATGATGGAGAATATGGGCGTTGTTTTCTTCGACGCCAATGGCGACGGTGCTCCCGACCTCTACCTTTCCAGCGGCAGCAACGAATTCCAGGCCGGCGCGCCAGCCCTGCAGGACCGCATCTTCCTCAATGACGGCACGGGCCGTTATACGGCTGCCCCCAATGCCCTGCCCGCCGGCCAGGCCTATACCTCCATCGTCGCCGCAGCGGACTTCGACGCCGATGGGGACACCGACCTGTTCACCGGCGCCCGTATGACGCCCGGCAACTATTCCCAGGTTCCCGTTTCCGCCCTGCTGCGCAACGACGGCGGGCGCTTCTCCAACGCCACCGCCGAGCTGGCGCCCGGCCTGGCCACCGCCGGGCGCGTCACCGCCGCCCTGTGGACCGACGCCGATTCCGACGGCGACCTCGACCTCGCCGTGGTGGGCGAATGGATGCCCTTTACGGTATTCTTTCAGGAGGATGGCTCCTTCCGAAAGGAAGAGGCCGCCGTCACCGAGGGTTGGTGGAACAGCCTCCTGGGCGCCGACCTTGACAACGACGGCGATATGGACTACGTGGCCGGCAACCACGGCCAGAACAGCATTTTCAAAGCCTCCCCGGAAAAGCCCGTCAGCCTCGTCACCGGCGATTTCGACCAGAACGGAAAGCCGGATCCCCTGGTGTTCCGCTATTCCGGCGGCGTTAACGCCCCGTTCGCCAACCGGGACATCTTTACCAGCCAGATGCCCGCCTTCAACAATCAATTCTACAGCTTCGCCCGCTACGCTGAGGCCACCTTCAACAACCTCCTCGATGAGCAAACCCTGGCCAATTCGGTGGTCTCCGAAGCCTATCAGCTTCAATCCTGTGTATTCCTCAACGAAGGGGGCGGCCAATTCAGAGCTATCCCCCTTCCCGCTGAAGCCCAGCTGGCGCCCATCTACGGCCTGCTGGCCCAGGATGTGAACGAAGACGGAAAGATCGACCTCCTCGTTTCCGGTAATACCTATTCCGAGCATTACGAGTACGGCAGCATAGACGCCCTGGGCGGGCGGTTACTCATCGGGCAGGGCGACGGCTCTTTTACCGCGATACCGGAATTGCGAAGCGGGTTCGACATTGCCCGGGCGGGGCGGAGTATGACGCTGCTGTACCATAAGCATAGCGCCACGCCCATAATAATGGCCGCCAACAACGACGGCCCGCTGCAGGCCTTCGAATGGCCCACCGAAGCTCAGCCCGTGCGCTTTCCCGAGGGCGCAACCCACGCCATTGTTAGCTTAAAAGACGGAAAGCAGCAACGCTGGGAATATTACCAGGGAGGCGGCTACCTGTCACAGTCTGCTAATGTGCTTTTTAAGACTAAAGCGGTGGAAAGTATTGCGTTCTACCGGGGTGATGACCCGCTTGGCCGCGCGCTCCTGTTAAAGTGACAAAATAGGAATAAGTGGCCGGACAGGTTTAAATTGAGTGTAAGGCGATAAAAACCAGGGAGGCGCAGGGCAGCTTAAGCTACTGTGAGCCAGAACGTTAAGAGCCCACGAAATGGCCCGTTAATTCGTTCTGGCCGCACTAGTCGCCAGACGACGTCACTTTCAGCCCCACAGCCTCATTCACAAGTTCCCCCAACGCCTTTCCCTGCTCGAATCCGGCATCACAGGCAAAGACATAGTGGATGCCGCCCAGCAGCCGGCTCTGCGCAGCTTCCTCGGCGGCCACCCACAGGTTGTCGAACGACTTGGGCGGCAGCCCGAAGGGCAGGTTGGTGTCGTCATAGAATTCTACTTCCCCATAAGCTTCGCTGAGAATGGAGGCCGCTACGGCGGAGATCAGGCTATGAGCGCTGGTGAATTCCGGAAAAAGGGGCGACTCCAGCTTGGGCGTCCAATCCGGATCGAGGTAACGAGTGATGTAAGTCTCCGGACGCAGGAGGTGATGGGCGTATTTGGTGTCCCAGGCAGCGATGAATCCATCGGCCATACCGGCGCACAGTTTGGCGTAAGTGGCACAGCTTTCCGCCAGTGGGCGGTTCGCCTGTTTCGCCAGAATGCTGTGGATGCCAACCCAGTGCCCGCCGGGTGTATTCTGTTTACGGACCTGCATGCTGTGGCCGTCCACCACGGTAGGCCCGGGGTTGCAGTCCCAATAGACAGCAATGTCGATGTCTTCCTGCTTTGCGGCGTTGACGATCTCGTACACTTCCACGGCAGCCTTATAAAAATCCGAGCCTTCCTCATTGTTGAATGCAATGGGAGGATCCACCCTGAACTGGCTGGCGGAATCCATCACGAAGGGGCGGAGTCGAAACCAATGGGGTTCCAGCGCTTCTCCGTATAAGGGGGCGGTAGGCTCCCATGCAAATTCATCTGTTAAAGGTTCGTAGCGGGGCATGTTGCGCGTATCCGCGTACCCGTCGCGGGCGGCCCATTCCGTGATGTGGTTGGCAATGGCCTGTCCCATGGAGAGAGATGTTTCAAATACGGCTTCGTCGGCGTATTGCGGCCGCAGGGTATCAGTCATCTGCTGGAACAGCGAGTCCATCATGAAGTCGCGGTATACGAGGTTCTTAGCCGTTTCGTAAAAGCTTTTTAGCATGGCCACTTCCCAGTAGAGTCCCTCGCCCATGGGTTCCGGCAGGGGCTCCAGGCCGTTGAGCTGCCCCGCCAGCGTGCGGTAGCCGGGCTGCAGGTGGCGAGCGGCTTCGTAGGCGGCAATGTTGGTATATGCGTAGATTCGGCTGGCGACGGGGGGCGGGAACAGGTCTTCCGAAACCACGCCGATCAGCCCTTTATTCAGCTCGTGAATGAGGCCGGCGTGCTGCCGAGCAGCTTCCTCCGGCGAATAGTTTGCCGTTTTATCCGGGTCAGGCTGGCAGGCGGCCAGCAGGGCGGCCAGGGCGGCCAGGATCAGTATTCTCATGGCAATTTGTCTATTTTTAGTGAAAAAGGGGCTGCCACTTCCGCGACAGCCCCTCATACTAACTGAATGTTTTTTCAATTAGTTGACGTCCCACCACAATTTGGCGGTAAGGTCGTCTGGAGTGCTCGTTACGGCGCTCAGGGAACTGCCGTTACGGGATTGTTCCGTTACCGGGTAAGGCAGGCGAACGGGGATCGAACTGATAAGAGCAGCTTCTGGTACTTCCAATTGCGGTTGGTCCAGGCGGCGCCACTCTGCCCATGCCTGCGGGCCATTCATGTAGAAGGCGAACCACTTCTGAAGGCCGATAGACTCCTTCCAATTGGCGGCATCATAAGGGTTGTTGGCGATGTAGGCATCGATGGCCGCATCGTCGGTAATGCCCCAATAGTTCATTGAAGCCCGAATGCCATCAGCGTATGCGGCGGCGGCATCACCGGAGACGATGCCCCGCTGGTAAGCTTCAGCAAGCAGGAAGCTAACTTCTGCATAGTCGATGATGACAGCGGGAGCGGTTGCCGCTCTCACCATATCAGACGGGCGAGAAGTATTAGACTTAAGGGCGAAGGCCTCGCCGTCCGTCAGACCGTAGGGCATACCCTTGATCTCACCGGAGTTGTTCGGCGCAGCGTATACCTCGACGCGGGGATCGCCGGCATCCTGCAGGGCAGTCACCAATTCCTGGGTTACTGCGAAGTCATCCCGGGTATTGATCACATTGTCAATAAAAAGCGGGTTGGCAATGTTTGGATCCGAAGAGAATGGGAACAGGGCGTTTTCATCATTGCTGGAGATCAGGCCACCACTGACGGCTGCCTGAATGTAAGGCGTTGCAGCCGCCTCATCCACATCCACCATACGCATGGCGATGCGCAGCATGAGCGAATTGGTGAACTTTTTCCACAGGCCGGTATCACCGCCGTAGATCAGTTCACCGGAGCCGAAGGAAATACCTTCACTGTTGAAAGCTTTGGAAGCATTTTCCAGGCTTTCCAGGATGGTCTTGTAGATGCTCTCCTGGCTATCGTACTGCGGCAGAGGAAAATCCTCGTTCAGGGCCTGTGAAAATGGCACATCGCCAAACAGGTCCGTGAGGTTGTGAAATCCATGCGCCAGCAATACATCAATGATCGCCAGTTCATTAGCGCGCGCCGCTTCCGAGAGGTTCTCATTTTCGGCGACCATAGTCCTCGCAACAGTCAATTCATTAAGGACGTCGGCGTAAAAGCTGGCCCAGATACCACCGGTATCGTTGCCGTCGAAGTCGTAGCGTTGTTCTTCGGTGTACTCGTTCTGGGCCCAGTGCTGTACCATCAGCATAGACCACTCTCCATTCAGGCGGCGGCTCCAGAGTTCGGACTGGAGTTCGTATTCCGCTTCTGTGACCAGGTTAATAGCCGGCACATCGGTCGGCTCGTTGGGGTCAATATTCAGTTCGGTGATGTCGTCACAACTGGGTAACATCAAGAGGGCAACTCCCAGTATCAAGACTAATTTATATTTCATCATAGTGATAGATTCTTTATTGAAAAAAAGGGATTAAAATTTGAAGCCAAGGTTCAGGCCCATGGACCGGGTGGACGGTACCTGTGCGTTCTCCAGGCCCTGGTCGTTACCGGCGCTGGTCACGATCTGCGGATCCAGGTAAGGCAGGTCGGAAGAAAGGATAGCGAGGTTACGGCCGTACAGGCTAATGATCAGGTCGCGGAATGGCGTGCTTCCCAGCAACTTGTTCGGCACCCGGTATCCGACACGTAGATCTCTCAGTTTAACAAAGCTGGCTTCGTAGACGTTGGGCGCAGCAAAGCCAAAGGTGGCCTGGTAGTAGGTCTGAGGATCTACCGGAATATCGTTGGGCGTACCATCTTCCTTCACACCCGGCAGGATCAGCCCGTCGGCCCGAATGTCTTCGATGCCGTTGAAAGACACCGTTTCAGGGTGCATACCGGAGTACTTGGCCCACTGCAGAGAAGTGGAGTGGATGATGCCGCCTTCCTGAAAGTCGACCAGTGCGCTGGCAAAGATGCCTTTGTAGTTGATGTTCAGGCCTACGCCGCCGGTCCAGTCAGCAATAGCTGAACCGAGAAATACGCGTGATGGGGTTCTCTGGTACCAGCCATCTTCATCCACCAGGCGTTCGCCATCGTCGTTGAGGACATAATCCTGGCCAAATACGCCCATGTAGGGAAAGCCTTCGGCGATCCGCAGGTCGGCGGCCCAGGTACCACCCCGGTTGATGGCTTCTACACCATCGGTCAGTTTAACGACCTCGTTGTTCTGGCGTAGGGCGTTAACCGTGATACCCAGGGTGAAGTCTTTGGTCTGGACAGGAATGGCGTTGAACTGCAGTTCCAAACCGTAGTTCCGCATTTCGCCGGCATTGAGTACCCGAGCGGTGTAGCCGGTGGCGGCGGAAGAAGGAACGGTAAAAATCTGGTTTTCCGTCGTACGGTCGTAGTAGGCGGCATCCAGGCCGATGCGGCCATTCAGGAAGCGCAGGTCAATGCCGAATTCGACCTCAGTGGTCAATTCCGGCAGCAGGTTGGCGTTGTTCAATGTGCCCGGTACTTCGTAGCGCGGGTTGCCGTCATAGTTCGGCGTTTGCGGCGCGAAGGTATTGAACAGGCTGTACGGGCTGGCGTCGTTACCCACTTCGGCATAGCTGGCGCGAACCTTGGCGAAGGACAGTACATTGGAACTGCTCAGGAAGGGCAGTTCGGACAGTACGGCGCTCAAAGATGCGGAGGGGTAGAAGTAAGAGTTGTTATCGGCCGGCAGCGTAGAGCTCCAGTCGTTACGAGCCGTTAAATCCAGGTACAACCAGTTGTCAAACCCGAAAGAAGCGACGCCGAATGCACTGTTGATGCCCCACTCCTCCTCATTGGTTTGAATGATCGGGGAGCCGGCGGAGTTGCTGATGTTAAAGAAGCCTTCCAGGGCGATACCGCCACTGGTATTGACCGTGGTGCGGCGCTGCAGCTGGCGCATGCGGTTGGTACCCGCGATGGCGTTCAGCGAGATGCGGCCGAAGTTCTTGTTGTAGCTCAGGCGAGCTTCCATGTTGGTCTCCTGGAAACGGCGCTCGGCCTCTTCGTAGTAGGACGTTTCAACCGATTGAATGGGAACACCTTCCCGAGTGCTGAACTGATAGAAGTCGGTACCGGCGCGGCCGGACAAGCTCAGGCCCTCTGCCAGTTCAATGGTCACAGCAGCGTTACCGAAGAAGCGGTTACGCGTATCTTCCTGCAGGAAGTTACTGCGCACCCAGTATGGGTTGTCGAAAAAGTTGGGTTCCTTGTCGAAGAACAGCAGGTTGTTGTTGTCATCTTTCTGCGGGCCTCTGGGGTTCCAGGTCTGCTGGAAGCCATCGGTGCGAACGTCGTTCTGCAGGCGGTCGAGGTCCAGCTGGGTTTGCCACCACTGGGTGAAGGCCTGCATGGGGTTACCGTTGTTATAACCCGTCACGTTACGATTCTGCGCATCGGTACGGATGTAGTTACCGACCAGTTCCACTTTCACCCGGTCGTGCGGCTGATAGCCGGAGTTAAATGTCAGCGTATTCCGGTCCAGTTCACCGTTCGGCATAGTGCCTTCCTGCTGGAGGTTGGTGTACCCGAGGCGGAACGCCCCTTTGTCGTTGGCGCCGGAAACAGCAATGCTGTTAGACAGCGTACTTCCCGTCTGGAAGAACTCTTCGTAACCGTTGGCCGGAGCCACCCAGGGGCGGGTCTGCTTGTACAAGGGGCTTCCCGGATCCCAGGAATCCCAGTGGCGCACCTGCTGGTTGGGGTCGTACTTCGGGCCCCAGGAACCATCCTTGGAATAGGAGGGATAAAGATAGGTTACGCCATCTTGAATGACCTCATTGAAACCGTGAGGCGTATTCGGATTGGTGGCGCCGCCACCGTATTGCTGCTGGTGGGGGATCAGGTTGTCGACCTGGTCGAAGGAAAGGCTAGAATTGACTTCTACGCCAAAGCCTTTGCCCTTGCGGTCGGAACCATCCTTGGTAGTGATGAGGATCACGCCGTTGGCGCCGCGTTGCCCATACAGAGCAGTTGCAGCAGCACCTTTCAGGACGGTCATCGACTCGATGCTTTCCGGGTCGATATCCTGAGCGGTGTTACCGTAGTCGTAAGCGGTGGACCCGCCAAAACCACGCGCCTGGCCGTTGTCGGAGAAATTGGAGTTGTCAATCGGAATACCATCTACAACGAACAGCGGCTGGTTGTTACCAAGTAGAGAGCTGGCGCCGCGGATAGTGATCCGGGAAGAACCGCCCAGTGTGGAAGGCGCACCCTGGATCTGTACTCCGGCCACCTTACCGTTGAGGGAGTTGATGATGTTGGTTTCCCGGGTTTCGGCAATTTCTTTCCCATCCACCTGCTGTACAGCATAGCCAAGGGATTTTTCCTCCCTTTGGATACCCAGGGCAGTGACCACTGCTTCAGTGAGGGTCACCCCTTCTTCCATGGTGATGTCAAAGTTGGTCCGGTTGCCGATCGTGATCTCCTGAGTGTTGAATCCGGTGTAACTTACCACGAGGGTGTTGGCATCCTCCGGCACTTTCAGGGTGAAATTTCCATCGATGTCGGTAACGGTACCAGAGGAGGTACCTTTGACAAGAATACTGGCGCCCAGTAGCGGGTCGCCTTGCTGATCTGTCACCTTACCCGTCAGGGTCTGCTGGGCAAGGATGGAGCCAATAGCGAAGAGCCAAAGCCCCAGGACTAGTGAGAGTTTTTTCATATTAATCTGTTTTGTTTAGATAAAAACAAAGTTTGAGCAAAAATAGGATTTTTAATAAAACATATCCTACTGTGCATTAACTTTATCTTAACGTTGCAGAGGTGTGAAATGCTGCTAACCGCCCTTTGAAACAGACAAAAACAGAAAATCGCACTGATAATCAGTGCTTTAAGAAAACGCATATCGCCTCCTGACTCATCTTCACGGCAATATTATTTTTCGTTTCCGCTTTTCTTACGGTGCTATCTCAACAAGCGCAGGTACATCTGAATGGTGTTCTGCAGGCCGTAATAAAGGGCATCGGAGATGAGGGCATGGCCGATGGACACTTCGAGCAGGCCACTGACATGTTCTTTGTAATAACGCAGGTTGTCGAGGTTGAGGTCATGGCCGGCGTTGATGCCGATGCCGATCTCTTCGGCCAGGCGGCCGGCGCGCACGTGGGCCGCTACTGCAGCGGCGGGATCCTCGGGATACTGCTCGGCGTAGTGGCCTGTATAGAGTTCAATGCGGTCGGCCCCGACGGCCCTGGCGCCTTCCACATGGCGCTCTTCAGGATCTACAAAGATGGATACCCGGATGTGCTGCTCCTGCAGGCGAGCCACAACCTCCGTAAGAAAATCTTTGTGCTTGTGGGTGTCCCAGCCCTGGTTGGAGGTCAGCACCCCCGGGAGGTCGGGTACGAGCGTACATTGTGTAGGCGGGTTTTCCTGCACCAGGCCCAGGAAGCTTTCCGTGGGGTTGCCCTCGATATTGAACTCGGTGGTAACCACCTTCTTCAGGGCGGGAATATCAGAATAGCGAATGTGCCGTTCGTCGGGCCGGGGGTGGACGGTGATGCCCTCCGCTCCGAAAGCCTCACAGTCTTTGGCTACCTGTACCAGGTTCGGCAGGTTGCCTTCGCGTGAATTTCGGATCAGAGCTACCTTGTTGATGTTTACGCTTAATCGGGCCATATATAATGTTTTCGGAAATTATAGCTGAGGACAAACCCTCGGGGAAGGGCTGACAAGGGTTTTGCCTTTGCTACTATAGTGCAGGCAAATTGATGCTTCAAGCAGATTTGTCCTGCACTATAAACAATATTTATTCGGGCCGGTTGTATCTTTCCGCCAAAATAACGACAAGCAAAGATGGGTTCACCTCAAAACAATATACAGCAGCAGTGGGAGCTTCCCCCCATGGCGGTGCTTATACTACTGATCTTATGTATGTTACTGGGCACAGGTATCGGCAACGGCCTGGCCTACCTGTTGGGAGAGGGCATGGGCCTGCCGCTGGTAGACACCATTGAAGCATTCAGTGAGAAGAGCAGCATGAGGGAGCGCAACTTTGTACGGGCCGCCAACCTGTTCACCCACCTTTTCACCTTCACCCTGCCGGCCATTCTTGTCACCGTGCTGCTGTACAGGAGCACGTGGGCGCGTTTTCTGAGGCTGCAACGGGTTTCTTCCTCCAACATTCTCATTGCAGGGATATTCTTTATGATCGGCATTTTCATCCTTTCGCAGTTCACCTACTGGCTAAACCAGCAGCTTCCTCTCCCGGAATGGGCCACAGAAATAGAATCTTCCGCCGGGCGCCTGGTAAAGGGCCTGCTGGTCATGGAGACTCCCTGGGAACTGGCCTTCACCATACTGATAGTGGCTGTGCTGCCGGCGGTAGGCGAAGAGCTGGTATTCCGGGGCATCCTGCAGCAGGAGCTGGAAATGGCCACCGGCAGGCCGGTGGCGGCCATTTGGATCGCCGCGCTTATTTTCAGTGCCTTCCACCTGCAGTTCGCCGGCCTGCTGCCCCGTTTTCTGCTTGGCGCCGGCCTGGGCTACCTTTTTTACTGGACCCGCAGCCTCTGGACGCCCATTGTGGCCCACTTCGCCATCAACGGCATGCAGGTGGCCGGCCAGTACTACCGCAACCGCAGCCTCTCGGAGAGCAGCCCCGCGGAAGTCAACTGGCCGGCCACGGCCCTGGCGGTTTTATTAGTTGCCGGGCTGAGTTACTATCTTTACCAGCACAGTCAGAACAAAAGCACATGAAAGGTTTAATGAGGCGGGGCGCTACCGCCGCGATATTTTTGGTCGTAATGCTGGGAGGGATATTCGGTGGCCCCTACGCCTTTGTCCTTCTCTTCAGCCTGATCACGGGCCTGTGCCTGTGGGAATTTTTTAACATCGTGCTTTTGCGAAACCGCCGTATCGACCTGGTCCGGCGGCTGCTCGGCATGTCCATAGGCATGGTGCCCTTTCTGCTGGCCACGGTACTGCAGCTCAACCTCGTCAATGACAAAGAGGCCTTCATCGTATTCTCCGCTTTGCTCTGGTTCCCCTTCGTATTCTCCGCTTTTATTTACGAACTGTATACCAAATCGGACCAGCCCTTCGTCAACCTGGCTTACATCATGCTGGGAATGGTATATATAGGCGTGCCCTTTGCCCTGCTGCAGTTCATTGCATTTGAGAACGGCCAATTTCACGCCAATATGGTATTCGGCCTGCTGGCCATGACCTGGGTCAATGATACCGGAGCCTATATGGTGGGCTCCCGCTTGGGCAAGACGCCACTTTTTCCACGCATTTCCCCCAACAAGACCTGGGAAGGGGCCATCGGGGGAGCAGCCTCTACTCTACTGGCCGCCCTGCTTCTTCACCTGGCTTTCGCACAACTACGCCTGGCCGACTGGCTGGCTCTGGGGGCCATCGTCGTGCTCTTTGGCAACCTGGGCGATTTGGTGGAATCCATGTTAAAACGCAGTGTACACATCAAGGACTCCGGCAGCCTGCTGCCCGGCCACGGAGGCCTGCTCGACCGCTTCGACGCTTTCATTTTTCTGCTGCCCTTTGCTACGGCATATCTGCTATGGGTAAGATAACATAGGATTGAGCTTTTTTGCTCAAAAAAGTGTTTAGGTAATGGTACCGGGAAAATCACCCGGAAGTGGTAGAAAAAAAGTTAGATTTTATTCCGCAAGGGGTGTTATTTTTGCACAAACGAATGGGAAAAATGAAAATTCACAGAGAAGGAAGATTGATTCTGATCGGCCTGGTTGCCGTGCTGGCCATTGCCAATTTACTGATATTGGCATTTGCCCCCCAGGTACTGGGCTTTTCCGGCGCCGCCTCTATCCTCCTTTACATTCTGGTCCTGCAGTTTTTCCGCCACCCACGGCGCGAAGTACACGAAACGAGTGACAACCTGGTCTACGCCCCGGCCGACGGCAAGGTGGTCGTCATCGAAGAAGCAGAAGAACGGGAATACTTCGGAGAAAAACGCCTGCAGGTCTCCATTTTCATGTCTCCACTCAACGTGCACGTCAACTGGAACCCGGTGGGCGGAACGGTCAATTACGTAAAGAACCACCCGGGACGCTATCTGGTGGCCTGGCACCCCAAGTCCTCTACGGAGAATGAGCGCACCACTATCGTGATCGACAATGGCGAGGTGGAAATCCTGCTGCGGCAGATCGCCGGGGCCATGGCCAAACGCATCAAGAACTACCTGCAGGTGGGCCAGGAAGTGGAACAGGGCAGCGAAATGGGCTTCATCAAGTTCGGCTCCCGCGTGGATGTCTTCCTGCCCCTGGACGCCAAAGTGGAAGTGAAAATAGGCGATAAGGTACGGGCCAATAAGACGGTGATCGCCCGGCTGGGGGAGTGAGGTAGTGGGGAGTATGCAGTGGGCGGGCTTCCAGGTGCAAGCGGCGCCTTAAAAGCGGAAGTCGGAAGTCGGAAAGCGGAAGTCGGAATTTTTCAGGCTGAGTGCTGCCACGATGGGGCTGAGAATGCTTTCACCATAAAAAATAGAGCTTCCTTAACAAAAGTGGGCAGTCTCCCAGTCTCCAGTTGGCAGTTTCCAGTAGGCAGTTGGCAGTCTCCCAGTCTCCAGTAGGCAGTTGGCAGTAGGCAGTTGGCAGTCTCCCAGTCTCCAGTTGGCAGTCTCCCAGTCTCCAGTTGGCAGT
>CAYVVK010000041.1:0-18453 GCA_964454855.1 uncultured Phaeodactylibacter sp.
CGGCAAATTTTCCGATGCGGTTGCAGCCTAATCAACGCATTTAATACACCACCATCACTTTAATAGCTTATGCTACCATTTGCAGGGCATGCCTCGAAGCCAAACGTGATACTTCCTTTTCCCACTTAGCAACCATTTCCGCATAATGTATAAATAAAAAACAAACAAACCTTCCCCAATACTACAGCCCCACAGCCTCCCGATACTCCTTCTCCCGCACCCGCAGCCGGTCAACATCATCATTTTGATAAACCGTACCTACCAGTTTACTGATATTCCTGGAGCGGGATTTTGCCTTAGGGTGTGAGGTATAGATCGTGTCCAAAATCTGCTTGGCCAGCAAGTCGCCTCCAACGCCGCTCAACTGGGCAGTGAGGTTGCCGTTGGAGAAGTCAAGCCGGGCAGACTTAAGGGACCCCAGCAGATCGTTGGTTATTTTTGATTGGAAGCTTTGGTCGCCGGTAAGGGAAGCCATCTTATCCCAAAACCTTGCCGCCTCACGGATATCATAACCGGCCTCGGAGGCATAGTGTAAGCCCACCCGGTCTGCCTGGGCTTCCATTTTTGGTTGGCGCTTTACGACATTTGAAATTGCTGCAGGAGAAATGGCACTAGACAGCTGGACCATTGAATTAACAACATCGGGTGATGCGTCCGGGGCCAGAGTAGCCAATTTATCCTGTAATGATTCACCTACCAGCGTCCCGGCAAGATCTCCTACTGCTCCTACTAATTTATTCGTTTCATAACGTTCCCGGCCGTGCTCATGAGTAACGTGGGCGATCTCATGCCCTAAGACAGCGGCTAGCTGCGCTTCGTTCTCCATGATTTCGAGCAGTCCTGTATGGACGAAGATCATACCATTCGGGAAAGCGAATGCATTAGGGACAGGGTCGTCAATGACGTAAAATCGATAGTATACAGGGCCCTGTTCGGCCTGCTTCTTCTTAAGCCTTGATGGCAAGACCCGATATCCGACTTTATTGACATACCCCTGCAGTTCAATGTCATCTGTCAACTTATAACTGTACTGGCCGACCTTTATCTCTCCGTTGTATAAGCTCATGTTAACTGATGCCAGCTCAGAAGGGATATTCGAAAGCGCACTTGTACCATCTGTCAGGTTACCATTCACAGAGCTAAGCAGTTCTCTTTCCGGTTTTCCGAAGGTGTTTCTGCATAGCTCCACTTCTTCTGCGTAAATAATGCCATCGCCCTTCATCTTTCCGCTGATTGTCACAAAGAAAGAGCCCGGAGGCGTGAGTGGGGTTTGGAAATTAGGCACCACCAGTCCTTTACAATCACACTTTTTACTTCCCCAGCCCTTTTTACCTACAGGTTTTACCCCTGGCATTAATTTCACCTTATAACCATCAATCACTACAATATCTTCTTCCATACCTTCATACAGCCCCTCAATTTTCATGCTGCCATCTGAGGATATATTCGTGAGTACCTCCTTCGCTTTGTAATCACTTCCAACCAATTCGTATTCAAGCTTAGTGATTACCGTCCCTCCTGCAATCTTATCTGCTGGTATCTTTTTCTTGTCCGCGCCTTTTAGCAGGGTGTTTTCATCAACAATAATTGGCATTTCAGTGCCATAATAGAGTACTATCAACTTAGTGTAGGGCTCTTCAAAACCAACGACTTCTAAATCTTCAAAATATCCTGATTCCTGACTTAACAAGGTTACCAATGGGGTCACCGTCATTAGCAATAGAAGAATAAGCATTACAAACATCTTAATATTATTGTACATAGCTGAAGTAGTTTTATTAATGAATAAATGAAAAGCAAACCCATAGAATCGTCATCCCTTGTTAATGCAGAAGAGCATGGAAAGTCTCTATATGCTAGGGCCATGGTCGTGAAATTGCTGTTGAGTGTCCATAACGTGTTGTTTTGTCAATTAGGAAATCATTTTGATCAAAGCACTGGGCTTTCTATACATACACTGGGCTTGCCCCTTGCAAATCCGACGTTTCTTCTTCACGGTTTCTAACCCGTGAAATCAATTGAAACAGGAGGTATTCGGCTAATGGGATCAGGAGGTAGGGGAACATTGAAAGGAAAGCGTGCAGATAAACCTTATTAAAGAAAACTCCTAAGTAGGACTTAATTGCATTCGGAATACGCTGTAAAGTGGCTGTAGTAGGTTCCGCAAAATCATGCTCACGGGACATTTTTACGACTCCATCTATTGTTTCAGGGTAGCCAAATTCTTCGAGCAGCATATGAATACCGTGCTTAAAGATGAAACCGAGGGTGAAATCTAAAAACCCATACTCCTCAAATAGCTCGTCGGCGAAAAGATACAACGCGCCGTCCAAATCGCTATGTGAGCTTAGATCTTGTCCCATTTTTTCGACTATTGGCAGAACTCCCTCCCCGAACGCTATGACAGGTTCAGCGGAATAGTCTATCCAGTCTTCCGCCTGTGATTGTATACCGTAAATAGCTCCCGACACCGCAAACATAGCCGCAAAGCAAACCGGCATGTACAAATAATTAAGTTTTGCGATAAAAGGCCAAAGTGTATTTGGCCGGGAGAACATCCCCCTTCGTTCTAAAACGATCACAGTAATGATACCGGTAATGAGCCCAACTAAGCCCATTCCTAATGAAGAGAAAAAGGTTTCACTAAAAAACGCAGATACCGCATTTGAAATAATTTGATATAGCCAGTTGGTGTCCATGACGGTTTACTTTTAAAGAGATTGAAGAGTAGACACCTGTTAGTAGGAAGAAGGAAGGAGTGGGCCCCATAATTACCAATAAATCTTTCATTTCTTTTTTCAATGCCTGTAGGGGTCAGTGATTTGAGTCATAAATACCTGACCATTTTTACGTCTGTAACCAGCAAGCTGGTAAACGTGAAAAGCATAAATGATTCGGGATAATCGCCCAACCTGGCAACCTGACGCTTTTGGAAATTCCTTTTCTAAATTGGAAGGAGAAATACTAGGCATTACTGACTATCAAAAAAAGCAGATCGGTAGCAAGTGAATGACTACCGATCTGCTGTGGAATGAGCACCACTCATCATTTTCATAACGAATGGGTGATGACAATATCTAAATTTTCGAATCAATTCATATAAGAGAGGTTACCAACATGAGCAGGCACTCTTTCATTAGGGTTCTATCACTATAAAGAAAGAGGAAGAGAAAGTCATCTTAAAACGTAAAAACTCTCCAGAAGCTATTCAACTGGTTCAAAAGTTGAGTAGCCTCTTTCTGCCTTGAATGATTGGCATTCCCAGATATCTCTTCCAGTCTTGCTTTAGCCTGTTCGGTTTGCCCATTGGCGAGATAAGTATTCGCAAGCAACCATTGCGCTTTTTGCCGCTCCGCAATATCTGGTTGAGATTGCGCCATCTCTGAATAGAGTGCAATAGCTTCTTCGTATTTCTTTTGCTTCGTTAGAATTTCGCCCTTTAGTGTCATTGCAGTTGACTCATACTGTGAGCCCTCTAATGTCTCCAGCATTTGTAAAGCAGCAGTATAGTTCTCTTGTTCTATTTCATCAAAGATAGTTGTAAACGGGTTATCACCATCAACATTACCTCTGTCTCTGGTCGACGTTTTAATCCCGATATTATCGTTTACTAAAGCTGCGTTGCTGTAATTGGCATTCGCAAACCACATTGAAGCGCCTATGCCAAAGAGTAATAAGAATGAAGCGGCGATAGACAACGTATATAGTCTGCTACGTCTTGATTTTAAGGAGACAACACGCGCCTCATTGGCTTCATCCTGGGTGTCTCGCTCCTGCTCCCAGTTTTTCATCTGAGCTCTAAGCTGGTTGTTCTGACTTAACTGCAAAGCCTGCTTTTCTAAACGAAACAGCTCAACGTCGGAAGCCAGCTCACGGTCGGAGGCTATTTGGGTTTCAAACTGCTTCTTAGCCTCCTCATCCATTCGGTTATGGAGGTAATCTTCTATCTGGTTTTGTAAAGAATCGTTCATAAAGATGCTTTTAGGAAATTTGCTAATTGAGGCTCAGCCTGGATCTTTTTCCTAAGCTGTTCCCGGCATCGACCCGCTGCTTTTTTTGCCTGTTTAGCGTTCTTCAGGCCCTGGTGTTCCGCAATCTGGGCCATGGACTGTGCAAGAAAATAGTACAAGTGAAGTACTCTTTTACAGTTCTCCGTCAGATTACTCATGAGTTCCTGCAGCTTTTGGTCTCTTACCGATTCTGCATCTGATTTCTCTTGAATCAGAATACCTGCCTCTGGGTTTTCAGAAAGATCTGCCTCTTCTGGTAGCTCAGTTGGCGCGGTGGAATAAGATAATTGCTCTATCTTTTTACCTCCTCCTCGAATGATGTTTTTGCAAATACCGATTAAGAACGTTCTAACCTTGCTATGCCCCTGAAACTTATCATTTCTAATCAAATCATTCAGTAAGATGACTCCTTTCTGAACAATCTCAGCAGCTTCAAGCTGCTGCTTCTGGTAGGAGCTGATTAGCTCAGTGACTTTCGCCATAACAACAGGATCAAGATAAAGCTGTTTGAGCGCCTTGTTATGGCTGACAGGGTCGTTACCCCGTATGGCTGCAAGAATTTCATCGTCCGTGTAAGCCATATTTCCTAAATTAGTGTAATTTAAACAGTGAAGGACCCCATCAAATTAAAAAACTTTCTTTAATTCTTGAAGATTGCCAGCAATGAAAAAAGTATGGTCTCAAATTTATTTTCTTTTGACCTCATATTCAAGCAATACCCCTCTAACCTTCAATTCCAAAAGCCGACTCCCTGAGTTAAAGTGCAACTTGTAAATATGACCGATAAAAGCTTCTTCCATACCGTACGTTGGTTTAGAATAGCGCTAACCACTTTCGCTTTTATTCCGGTATTCCTTAGTGGGCAGAATGGATTTGAATTGCTGGAATCCGGGGAGTTTGAAGCGGCGCTCAGCCTCGCTGAAGGACAGCTCGACCAAGCTACGGCAAGAGAGGCTCCTTTGGATTATTCGGCTGCCCTCAATCTGAAAGGAAACGCACTGCGTCGGCTAGGCCAGCTTGATCAGGCGCTGGATCACCACCATCGTGCTTTGAAAATCAGGAAGCACCACTGCGGAGCTGAAGACCTGCTGACCTCAAATTCCTATCAGAACATTGCCAACTGCTGGCTGGACCAAAGAAGAGCAGATAGCGCCCGGTATTATATTCAGAAAGCCATTTACATCAGGAACAAGCTCCCGGGACATGAAGAAGAGCTGGGCTCTGCATTGAACACTTTGAGTGAGGTTTATCGACAAGAAAAAGCTTACGAAAAAGCGGCAGCTGTAATTCGCCGTGCCATTGAGAAGCGGAAATCTTTAAAAGCAAATCGTTCGAAAAAACTGGCTCCCCTATTGCTGAATTTAAGCACCATTTACCTGGAATCCGGTCAAACCGATCAGGCACAGGAGAGCCTGCGACAACTCCATAACCTATTAATAGACAGACAGCCTACCTCTCCCGAGTTGCTTGCACTTTATCAACTCAACGAGGGGCTCCTCCAGATTTCAAAGCTGGAACTACAAATCGCGTTGCAACATTTCCGGAACGCTTTAAGTTCCTGCGAGCCGCTTCCTGAGCTTCACCCTACCAGGGCCAAGTGCCTACTTGCACTCGGGCAATGCCTTCAGCAACTGGGGGACCCTGTAGCTGCACTGACGCCACTCAAGCAAGCAGCCAATATTTACGCTGCATTCCCTTCCGGCTTTGAACTGGAGCTGGCTGACGTATACAATGACATTTCACTCTGTTACCGCTATCAGGGGAAATATCCCCAAGCTATAGCCAACCTTGATGAAGCCATCAATATTTATATGAGCCGGGGAAAAACCACTCATCCTAACCTATTCGGCTTCTTCCAAAATATGGGGCATTGCTTACTTCTTCAAGGCAACTATGATGCTGCCAGATATTACTTCGGGAAAACTCCGGAAGAACGCACCGATCGTCAAAACATTAACGCCTTTCTTAATATAGCACTGACCTACCAAAGGGAAGAAAATTTTCAACAGGCATTGCAGTACAATCAGGAAGCAAATACTCGATTTCAATCCCGTTCTATCCAATCCATCCCGCTTTACCTCAGAATACAATACCAGTTGGGTATCGCAAATGCTCCCAACGCGGCAGTAATGCCTCCTCATTTTGATCGGGCGCTGAATACGATACCGGACAGCTCACGGTCCTCCGCCTACAATTATGAAAGGGTTTTTCTGTGGGCTGCCAAGGGAGACTTCCTGCTTATGCAGGGGCAAAAAAAGCAGGATACGTTCATGGTGCGAAACTCCTCCCAATATTTTCAAAAAGCCATTAATACAATTGAGGCCCTGGAACTAGCTCCGAAGACGGAACAAGCTAACCTTTACCTTAAGGACGATTTCACGCAGGTGTTTGACAGTGCCATCAAAGCAGCAGCACTTCTATTCCAGGAAAGTGGGAGCCCTGAAGATTTAAAGATGGCCTATCAGTACCTGGAAAAATACAAAGCAGGCCAACTTCGAAGAAAGCTACGGGAACAGCACCCGCCAGAGCGCTTTCAAGTGGCCCCATCTATTATCCGAGCCAAACAAAATCGCCAAAAACAACTGTATTCTGCCTTAGAAAAATGCCGGACCCTTGAGTCTGCCACTTTTCCTGAGGACAGTATACTTTGGAAGGCATATGCTGACCTTCAAAACGCAGAAAAGGCTGTACAGGCCATCCGGCGCACCATTGAAACTCAACATCCGGATTATTACGATTGGATACAAACGGATGCAATAGTACCTGTCGACAACATACAAAGCACTTTGAGCGCTCGGGAGACCCTCCTGAATTATGCTTTATTTTCAGACTATCTGGTCGTGATCGGCATCAAAAAAGATACCGTAGCCTTACATCTTCAGCAGGTAGATAATAGTCTTATTGAGCAAATTACCACCTTCGCCCACCTGGCAAGTTCCAGGCCTGACCTGCAACCTAACCCTTGGGAACGAGCAGCTCAACTGACAGCGTTAGGCTATCAGTTATACCAACGCTTAATTGAGCCGTTAGAAAATCTCATATCGGAATCCTGCCTTATCATACCAGATGAAACCCTGAGCTTTCTGCCCTTTTCGGCATTACTCACAGAACCGGCCGATGCACACCCACACTTATTCAAGACCCACCAATACTTTGGCAAGGCCACTACGATCAGGTACGGTTACTCCAGTACTTTATTGAAGCTCATGGAACAGCTGCCCACTTCTTCGGATAGCAAAATGGCCGCGTTTGCACCCTCTTTCAAGGACCACCCTTCCGGTCTGGGTTCCCTCCAGTACAATCAATGGGAAGCTCAAACACTACTTGATCAATTCAAAGGGAGCGCTTTTCTTGGGCAGGAAGCTGCTGCAGACGAACTCCTGGAAAATGGAGCCCGCTTCCCTTACCTTCATTTCGCTACCCACAGCGCCATGGACCCCTACCTTCCAGAAGCAGGATACCTTGCATTTGCGCCCAGTGAGGCCTTTCCAGAAGGGCTCTTTCAGTTATCAGATATTTATTCGCTGAACCTTGAAGCCGAACTCGTTGGACTAAGTGCCTGCCAGACCGGAATTGGTTTAATTCAGAAAGGTGAAGGGCTGATGAGCGTGGCCCGAGCCTTTTCAATGGCGGGTACCAGAAGCTTGCTCGCAACCCTTTGGAGTGTGGAAGACCTGGAAACCAGCCAGATCATGACGCGTTTCTATCATTACCTGGAAACACATTCTGATAAAGCCAAAGCGCTGCAGCAAAGTCAATTGGAATACTTAGAAAGCACTTCTCATGAGCAAGCTCACCCCTATTATTGGTCTGCGATTAATTTGATTGGAGCCAGGGACTCTAAAACCCGGCTAGAACTCCGGAGCAATTATTGGTGGGTATACTTTTCGATCTTTTCAGTTGCTTTGCTTTTGACTTTAATTACTCGCAGGCGGTTATTCCCACCCAAGCCCAAGACTGAGCTCTAGTGAACCCGGAAGCTGACTATTCCAGCCTACCGGTGCATCATAGGCAAGCGCAAGTGTCAATAGATAGTTTTTCCCACAATTAGCACATAGGCCTCTGCCAATATCAGCGCCAAACTCGGTGTGAAGCAAACGGTTAGTACTAAACCCGCCCCCAATCCAGAACATATTATTATACTTCAACCTAAGATTAACGTCTGCACTCACCGGCGCATTATTAAAAAGGGTTTGAAATGATGCGTTCGGAACATACCGAACCCAGGTCGAAGGCTCAAGTAAAAAATCACTTGACAGCAAAAACACTGCACCTGTGATTAGGTAGTAATGTTGAACTCGTTCCAGATTAAATGCCCCATCGGCAGGTGTATTCATATCCATGGTAAAGGTCTGCGGTACGGAGACCCCAGCATAAAACTCCGATAACCCTAAAACCGGTAATGCCCGATAGGGTAAACTTTTCCACCGGTAAAAGGCGCCCAAAGCCATATCCGCGTAGCTTTGGTTAATTACGCCCTCCGTCATCAAATTGGGCTGATCGTCCTGAAACCGGATTTCTCCCATATCTACATTATACCATACCGCCCCAAGATTCAAGCCAACCGAAATATAGGACTCCGCATCTTGCTGACTGAGCTTTATCAGGTACGCAAAATTGCCAAACACGCTATTGGTACCAATTGCACCGGCACGATCCCCCATTACAAAACCGCCCACCTTGATGGAGTTATTATTATCAGGGAAATATTCGAATCGGGCATTGTAGGTAACAGGGCCTCCATCAATCCCCAGCCACTGCTGCCGGTAAGCTGAATTGAAGATATACTTCTTACTCTTGTCTTCCAGGAAGGTATGATTTACCGCCGCAGGATTTAATATTTGCCAGTTATACCGGTATAAAGAACTGAGATCAGTTTGCTGCGCCAATGCTGCTGAACTCAAAAAAAGTAAAAGCAGTAGAATGGATAAATTTTTCATAGTCTCCAGGGTTTAGGTTGGCTCTACTCTTGACCTGAGTTATCTTTGATCAAAAATTTAATTCGCTCTAATTCCGGCCGATCGGCTTTCTTTTGAGGGTGTTGTTGCTGATTGTGGTCTATCTGCTGTACCAAATAAGGTACACAGACCGACAAATACTCATACAAATCCTTCATAGCGATTAGTCTTTTCCCGTCTTCTTCAGTGATATTAGGTTCCAAATAGGTCCTATTAGACTCATCAGCGTTTTCTGTTCCGGCAATCAATATTCTTTCGCCATGGAAGGCTTTTTCTATAGCGGCCGTAAAGGCCCCATTCTTCCACACTTTATTCTCATAGGAGTACTCTTCCTCACTGGAAGAATGGATAGAAAGCATACCCGGCTGAATGGCATTTAACTCTAATATATACTTACTGATGTTGCCCGATGCACTTTTTGCGCCAGCTGCAGCACTATGGCAGGCATCAATGAATACTAATTTTTTACAATCAATCATCTGCAGGGGCTCCAAAACCACCTTCTCATAATCGATCGTGGTAAGCTTTGGATAATCTCCATCGTAGTCTGAAGGCTGTAACTTGAAACGCTTCCGCCCGTTTTCCTCCAGGACATGTCCATGAGTGGAAATAAAGACCACCAACACATCGTTCTCCGTTATTTTTTTGTCTGCACGCGGGCTCAAGTATCTTTTTTTCAAGTCCGCAAAAGCAATACTGATATTCCTGCCCGTAGTAACCGATGCTGCTACCAGCGTATCGATATATACGGCACCAAAGTACCCCGAACCAGCTTGCGCCTCCATCAACCCTGCAAAGTCCAGCGCATCCTGAGTATTATAATTCAGCCCGACGCCTTCCGGCCCCACCACAACGACATGCAAATTGGGGCGCTGTGGCTCATAAACGAAGGAAAGCGTATCTCTTTTGACAACTTCTTCATCTTCCCATACCTCTATAATGAAGATATTTTCACCTGTATCCAAGGGGACCTCCAGGTTAAGGGTGTGCCGGTAGCGGTACCAATCCTGATTGGGTAGTTCACTAACGTCAAACTTGCGCCCACTCTGCTTGTTCCCTTCAAGATAAATCCCTCCCTTGCGCACACGGATATCAGTATCCTTAAATTCTCTCGGGGAGGTCACTTCGTATCGGATTGGCGTTTGCTCTGCTGCCACCCGTGCCGACAGGTTATTATTGCGCGTATCACTACTGTACGGAGTTTCCCATTTAGTGATGATTTCCAGTTTTCGTGGCTCCTCCCTGGAATTAACCTTGCTTATTATCGTAAATGGGAATTCGTCAATGGGCTGCCCTCTTTCTTTCAGGCTAATGATTACTTCCAGGTTTTTACCCAGCAGCATATCTCCATTCACGGGTATTCTGGCTTGTTTTTTGCTCCCTCTGCGGATAAAGCCTAAGAAGGTGGTTTTAAACTGGCTCTCCAGCGGAAGCCCTTCAATTAGGACAGTGCCTTCCAAAAGATCCTGATTACTATTATTGACCACGTCAAACAAAATCACCCCTCGCTCTCCCTTCTGAAGTATACCATCCCGGTCTTCGTCTATCAGCTGCGGAGCGGTACAGTCAATTTTACTGCCACCTGACTTGGCAATAGCTAACAGCTCCTCAGCTTCAATACATACGGCTTTGAGGTGCTGTTTCCAGCCATCCGGCTGATGTCCCCACACCAAAATTTTCCGATCAAAAGTGTACAGGGATTGTACTGGCATAAAACCGTTTTTATCGGGTATTTGATAAACCAGTTCATCCTTCTTGCCATTGATTAAAACCACTTCGCTCTGCGGTGCCATACCCGCTCGGTAAGGAATAACCTGACGAGTAATCAGAAAGTGGTCCTGCACCGTCTTGAGCAAGCCCACGCCCACCTCTTCCCGCTTATCTCCGTAGGAAAGGTTTACCAGCTCCTGTCCATCCTGCGTATATTGTAAAACCCATGCATCTCTTTGGTCATTATTAATGACCATTCCTGCAAAAACCATATCATCAAGCAGCGACCGCTGCATCATATTGAGCTCCGCATAATTCCCGGATTTTATTTCCACTACTTCTCGCTCCCTCACCGGATTGCCTAAGGCATCCAATTGCAGAAGCCAGCCCGCTTTGCCGTCGCGCTTAGCCCGGTTGCTCTGATTGCCCCCTACCCAAACGTTACCGTCTTCGGATAGGAAGGTGCCAATAATATCATCAAAGCGCTCATCCCTCAGGGTACGTTGATTCTTCATTTGCATTTCATCGGTGCGCACCACCCATATCTCCCCCTCGGACCGTTTCTGCTTTCGTCCAACCAGTAAAACGCCACCGGTTTCCAAAATCTCCAGGTATTCAAACTGCTCCGCTTCGGCAGTACCAAAGAAGGCCTCCTCTAATTTAGCGCCCTCAATATCCACGTACATTAGCCAGCCATCTGCACGCTGCCGCCCGGTATCATCCTCCGAATACCCCGCCAGGTAAAAATTTCCGTATAAATCCTGCCCGATATCCAAAAAAGCATCATCGCCTTCGCCGCCGTAGATTTGGCTGTACAGCGTCCTGCCGTTTTGGGGGTCTACGATCAGTAAGAAGCCATCAAGCCCACGGCCAGGCACCTCAACACTGCCCACTGCAGCAACCCAACCGTTTATGGACTGGGTTACGGCATACACCGTTTCTTTTTTGCCCAACCGGAACGTACGGTCCCAGCAAGACTGCAGGGACTGCCCGGGCAGATTGGTGAGTAGTAGCAGCAAGGGAAATAAAATTAGTTGTACACGCTTTTTCATCAATACAAATTTAGGGTTCCTCTATAGGTACGTAAGTATCTTTGGCGACAAGAGCGGATACAGATATACCTAGTGAAAGCTCCGCTTCTTTTGCCCTTTACAGCAAAACCTAAGGCCGCAAAGGACAGCATAAAAGGTGCCGCCTCATCATTCCCTGCAGAAGAAGCAAAAAGCACTCCCACAGCAGGCGTAAGTATCGCAACGGTCCAGGCCAGGGCTTTTCGGTTCTTCCCTTTGGTCAGGTTTGTGTCCCCACCTAGTGTAACCCGCTGCTGATCAATAAGCTGCATGCTATAAGGCACGATCTCCAGGCTTCCGCCTTTTCCAAAGGGTCTGGTATGCTGCACAGTCCGAACGATACACTCAGCATAAGCGCAGGTGCGGGCTACCGTTTCCCCCTCTGCCACCACATCGACTTTGGCAGCCATAGGGATCATATCGCCTTCCGCTACTTCGTCTGACTTTATGGACTTCTCCAATTCCTGCATCATATAGTCCCTTATTTCAACAATACTTCTTACAAGCAAGCTGCACGTCAACCATGAAGGTAATCAAAACATACAAGCAGAAAAAACAGGTAAATGACTTTTCACACATTGGTAACAGGTTTCGAAAGGGCTCGCACCGGACATGCTAGCTTATTTGAATCTGAAGCAGTCAGGCAGCCAATATATCAAAAAAATATAAAATTAGTATTCCTGCCAAAAGAAGGTTGATGGGGTTTATAGCCTGACAACCCAAAATTTGTGAATCCTGAGTTGTCAGGCTATAACGGTTCGATTCTTTAATTAGAAGATAAAGCTGCCCGGTGATCCCGAAAATAAATGCCTGGATTTTTTGGGGAACCATGGGGTCCTACTGCCTATTCCACCCACTCATAAGCAAGCATTGAAGTTAGTCATCAAAAAATACTAAGCCATGTTCCAGTCAATCCACCTTCGTTCTTTTTTCGCTTTGATTGTTTTTGCAGCCACCAGCCTCACCGCTATGGCCACAGCGCCCGCCACCTTTGGTCAAAAGTAGACCCTTTCGCCGGCACCCTATCATGCTGGAACTGTCAGAAACCCGGACTTCCAAGCAGATGCCTCCGGCAAGTTCGTCAAATTTAAAGTCATGAATGATGTCGTCGTAACCGGCCGGGTAGCCATCCGCACCGGCGCCCTGGTTTGGGGCCGCATCCAGAGCATTGACAAGGCTACCTACAACAGCTCCGCACAATTGCACATCGAAGTGCATCACGTGGACGACCGGCAAATCGCCCTCAACGGTCCAAAGCAAGGGACTTTCTCCGGCCAGGGCTTCCAGGCTAAGATAGATACTGCCATGATGGCGAGGGCGATGAACGATACAGACGTAAAAACGAAGTAAGACTGGAAGATGCTCTTTTGCAGTCACCCAGCGAGGTCTGGGCGGCTTTACCGAACTCAAAACCTCAATTAATAACCGTCAATTTGGCACAAACTTAATCTAAAATGATACGATACATTGCAGTAATCTTGCTAGCGCTACTTTTTTTCAGTGCTTGCCAGAAAAATGTACCTGAACCGCAGGGAAAACCCTATCAGGTCAACCTCAACCCAAAGAGTAACCATATTATGCGGGCTAATCACGAAGATGGGACCGTTGTGGATTACTTCGGGAAAAAGGATGAAGTAGGCCGGACCGAGCAAATACAGATGGTGCGTATTCAAGCAAAGGACAAAGAACAGCCTGACTTGTTGTACTTCAACGAAGACTCTCGGCTTTCCCGAATCATGGCTGCCGACGGATCGCAGTACAAGTTTGAATGGCTAGACGAAACGGCCCTTCGCCTGACCGCTACATCCAAAGATAATAGCGAGCAGGTGAGTATTCCGATTGACCTTGATGAAATAGGGCTACAACAGCCTCCCCGTGCAATAGAGGAACGAAATCTCACCGAAGCACCATAGAATGCCCGTCGTAACGGGAGCGCTAAGCTGAAGATACGCCGAATACCGCAGAAGAAAGCCGTACAAGAGATTGCTACTCGGGGTAACGAACGCCTCGTATCTATCAACCTAACCCGCTGTAATGAAACTATTTCGATAGAGGAATACGCAAACTATCCGATCAGTGTAGATTTTATTCCTGTTGCTGACTTAGCAGGTTACCTACTTCCTCAAGGAAATTCTAATCAATATTTCATTCCCGAATATGGTTTGCCAGGTGTAGTAGCAGAGCTGTCTGAAATATGTAGCAGCATTTCAAGCACTTTGGGTTACCTCTGTACCGCCCTGGGGCCAATTGCCGGTAATGAGGGACTTACTACCGGAGTTTGCACGGCACTTGCGTCGCTTACTCTTAATCCCGGAACTTTTGCATTATGCGATCGTACCTTCACTATTATCGAAAGAGCTTGTCTTGTTATAGGTAGTCCGGAGGTAGGCATCCCGAGCATTACTGATGAACTTTGTGAATCAGTTGGAGAGCTGGAAGAGGAATTTACACCGGATTTTGTCCGCTTGAGCTTGCATGGATATTCCAACTCAGGCTATGTGGAGCTTCCTTACGGCGGTCCTTTTGAGGATATATCTTTTGGGTTGCCAGACACGGAGGCAGCTATTGAAAACCTGACAATCAACCCCGTGGACCCCGCTCCTGAGCAAAACTACACGGCAACAGCCAATATCCACTGTGCAGATGGACAGCAGGTGGCCATTTCCATCGTTGGTACAGACGGCTATGTAGACGCCAACTCCTTTATCGCCCAAGGAGGCATCACTATATACTTAGACGTACTAGGCGCATACGATGGCGTACAGGATATCATTACCATAGAAGTAGAAGACGGGCCAAAGATGGTGACGAGTATCGTTTTCTGATAGACAGGAGGCACATGATGTGGGGCTTCAAGTCAGACCGCATTTTCTTGTTGCAGCCTGAATTGAAGTGATCCTCAGCATAATAGCTTGAGAAGATCAAAAAATGTACCTTTCACTATATTCAAAACCTGTAAACCCTTAAATTTGGACGCTAAACCCATTGCTCCTATGTCTACCCGCCAGTTTCTCTTTCTTATCAATCTGCTCTCTTGGGGCTACGCCGCCGCCCAACCCCCCGAAATGGTCTTCGTACAGGGGGGTACCTTCGAAATGGGCTGCACGCCAGAGCAGATCGACTGCGAAAGCGACGAAAGCCCCGCCCACGAAGTCACCATTCCCGATTTCTACATTGGCCAGTACGAAGTTACCCAGGCCCAATGGGCAGCGGTAGTGCCGGAGTACGCCCCCAATTATGGTTTTGGGGAGGGTAACAGCCATCCTGCCTATTATATCAGTTGGTATGACGCGGTCACCTTCTGTAACCGGCTCAGCCAGCAGGAAGGCTATACGCCGGCTTACTATACCGATCCTGGCTTCACACAAGTCTACGACGCCCTTGGCAATGGCAGCGGAACAATATATTGGGATCTCACCACCAATGGCTACCGATTGCCCACCGAAGCGGAGTGGGAATACGCTGCTCGCGGTGGGGCACTGAGTCAAGGTTTTCTGTACAGTGGCAGTAATAATATCGACACAGTAGCCTGGTACAGCGGAAATGAAAATGGAGAATCCAGACCTGTCGGCACTAAAGCCGCCAATGAACTAAACATCTACGATATGAGTGGCAATATACGAGAATGGTGCTGGGATTGGTATGATGAGACTTATTACAACATTAGTCCAACATGCGCTCCTTCAGGTGTGAATAACTCCCTATATCGAGTGCATAGGGGTAGTTCATGGTCAAACCCAGCACTAGTCTGCCGTGTGGCGTTTCGTGGCCCTTTCCCTCCCGGAGACAGGAACGGCGGTTTCGGCTTCCGCCTCTCCCGATCCGTAGAATAATACGAATCAATAGTAGCAATAATTCCAAGAGACGAGACAGGCACAAAATATCTATATTAGTATCTTACCTAAGATATAAGGAGCTAAATTCATGATAAGGATCGCGCTTTAAATGAAACGGCTGCAGCTTAGGATATCCACTTTCTATAATGAGTAACCCATTCAACATGCTAAAATACTTCACCCTACTCTTACTCCTGATAACCGCTACTAACCTAACTGCCCAGTGCTGGGAAACCCAAGTCACGCCCACCACTGCCCAACTCCGCGCTGCTTACTTCACCAATGCCCAAACCGGCTGGGCCTGCGGCGCCAACGGCAGTCTACTGCACACCACCAACGGAGGGGGAAATTGGGTCGCCCAGAGCGCTGGCGTCAGCAATATGCTCTACGATCTGTTTTTTACCGACAGCAATACCGGCTGGGCCATCGGCAGCCGGGGCACCATACTGCACACTAACAACGGCGGCAGCTCCTGGTCTGCGCAAGATGCCGGAACGGACAGCGACCTTTACGGCATCTACATGTCCGACGCCAACGAAGGCTGGATCACGGGCGCCTGCGGGCTCCTGCTGCACACCACTAATGGGGGCAGCTCTTGGCAGCAACAGGGCAGCGGGCTGAGCTATCATCTCTATGATGTGGCGTTCAATGGCAGTCTGGGCATTGCCACCGGCAGCAATGGTACAGTACTCCGCTCCACCGATAGCGGCAACTCTTGGCAGAACGGCTTTACCTCCGGCAGCGGCAACTGGCGCGGGCTGGCGGTTCAGGGCAGCAGCTTTGTGATGACGAATACAGATGGGGAAGTTGGTGTGGTCAATGCCAATGGTACAGGATATACTCCGATTAGTACGCCGGTTGTTGGCCATTGGCAAAGTATTGCAGTGATTACAGATGATATTTGGTATGTAGCGGGTTTAGATGGCAGCATCCTGCGGACAGAGGATGCAGGCAGCAGTTGGATTACAGAAGATACTAACACGAATGCCAATTGGTATGACATGTTCTTCACCGATGCTGATAATGGCTGGGCCGTGGGCAGTCAGGGAACCATTGTCAAGACATGCTCTACAGTAAGTTTAAGCTGCGACCGCACCCAAGACTCCTTAGCCCTTGTCGACCTCTACAACGCCACTAATGCTCCCAACTGGACTAATAGCTGGAACCTCAATCAGTCTATGGATACCTGGTACGGTGTCTTTCTGAACGCGGAAGGCTGCGTGACTTGCCTGGATCTGGATGGAACTCCGGATTGTGAGTCCATTGGTTTTGGAGGTAACAACCTGAATGGGGTACTTATTGACCTCAACCTGCCTAATCTGGAGCGGTTGTTCTGCACGGGCAACGGCCTCAGCGGACCGATCCCGGATTTTTCCAACATGCCTATGCTGGAGTTGTTGGAATGCGGCTTCAACAGTCTGAGCGGCCCGATCCCGGATTTCTCCAACATGCCTGTGCTGGAGCGGTTCTACTGTATCGGCAACGACCTGAGCGGTCCGATCCCGGATTTTTCCAACCTGCCTATGCTGAAGCAGTTGCTCTGCACGGGCAACGACCTGAGCGGCCCGATCCCGGATTTCTCTAACATGCCTGTGCTGAAGCAGTTGTCCTGTAGCGGCAACGACCTGAGTGGTCCGATCCCAGATTTTTCCGAAATACCTATGCTGGAACGGTTAATCTGCAGCAGCAACGACCTGAGCGGCCCGATCCCGGATTTCTCCAACATGCCTGTACTGGAGCAGTTCTACTGCGGCTTCAACGAGCTGAGTGGCACGATCCCGGATTTTTCCGATAATTGCCCTAATTTACTGGACTTAAATACAAATGAGAATCAATTCACTTTTGAAGATTTTTTGCCTCACTTTACGACCAATCAACAATTAATCAATACAAATGCCGTATCTTCATCTGATGAGTTTACTTACGCTCCCCAAGACTCCATCTTCACTGACACCCTTATTAGTAACCCAACAGGGAGTGAACTAATCATTGACCTGGGCATAGACCAAGGCATCAACAATAACGTCTATCAATGGTACAAAGACGGGCAGCCTTACACCAATATCACCGGTAATAACCAACTGGAATTCCCGAACTTTCAGGAAAATGATGCAGGAATCTATTGGGTACACATCACAAACCCCGGTATACCCGACCTAACGCTGGAAAGCTACCCTATTGAAGTCTCCGTTGCTCCATCTCCTATTACCAAGCTCATGCTGTTTGACTGCCCAGGCAACATCTACACAAACGTTGGGGCTACGCCTACTGATATAGGATTTGGAAACGAGCCCAACTGCGCCCCGGAAATACCCGATGATGATGTATGGTTTGAATTTACCAGTGATGGCATGGTAGTCGACTACACCATTTCCATCACCGGGACAACCAATGACCCCATACAGATGCCTTATGCAATACTCTACAGTGGACTATTCAAGATGGATAACCTATCGGAAGTGGGGTGCGCGGCTGCTCAATCAGGGCAGACCAGCATTAGCCTTGATATGATAGGACTTACTCCGAACACGAGCTATTACCTGCGCGTAGGAAGCGGAGAAACACAGGGAGCATTCGAAGTTTGCGTAGAAGAGCTCGAAATAACAACAACCTGCGACCCCGTACAAGACTCCCTCGCCCTCGTCGCCCTCTACAACGCTACCGATGGCCCCAACTGGACCAACAGCTGGAACCTCAATCAGTCCATGGATACCTGGTACGGTGTCTTTCTGAACGCGGAAGGCTGTGTGACTTGCCTGGATCTGGATGGAGATCCGGATTGTGGGAGCAGTTTAATTGGAGGAGGCAATAATCTGAACGGACCGCTTATTGACCTCAACCTGCCTAATCTACAAGTGTTCTATTGCAG
>CAYVVK010000042.1:0-5186 GCA_964454855.1 uncultured Phaeodactylibacter sp.
ACCGAGCCACATCAGCGCACCCCTCTGATCATCGGCTCGAAGAAGATGGTGGAGGAGGCGATGCAGTTTCTGGACGTCTAGACGCCTGGACGTTTCGACACCTCGACGTCTCGACTTTACTCCTGCATATTATTCACGATCAGCTCCGCCAGGTCATACACCATGACCTCTTCCTGTTTGTCCTTCGCCTTGACGCCATCGCTCATCATGGTGAGGCAGAAGGGGCAGTTGGCGGCGATGATGGTAGCGCCGGTTTCCAGGGCCTCTTCCGTGCGTTCCACGTTCACGCGCTTGTCCCCTGGTTCATCTTCCTTCCACATCTGGGCGCCGCCTGCTCCGCAGCACAGGCCATTGGTGCGGCAGCGCTTCATTTCCACCAGTTCGCTGTCCAGGGCCTTCAGCACTTCCCGGGGCGCTTCGTATACCCCGTTTACGCGGCCCATGTAGCAGGAGTCGTGGTAGGTGATGCGCTTGCCTTTGAATTCCCCGCCTTCCTTCATCTTGATCCGCCCTTCGTCGATGAGTTGCTGCAGCAGCTGGGTATGATGGATGACCTCGTAATTGCCGCCCAATGCAGGATACTCATTCTTCAGCGTATTAAAACAATGCGGGCAGGCCGTGACGATCTTTTTGACGTTGTACATCTTGAGCGTCTCGATATTCTGCAGGGCCATCATCTGGAAGACGAATTCGTTGCCGGCGCGCCGGGCGGGGTCGCCTGTACAGCTTTCCTCATTACCGAGGATGGCGAAATCGATGCCTACGGCATTGAGGATGCGGACAAAGGCCACCGTTACTTTCTGAGCGCGGTTGTCATAGCTTCCGGCGCAGCCTACCCAGAAGAGGATCTCGGGCTCGCGGCCTTCGGCAGCCATGTCGGCTATTCTGGGGATGTTGAGGTTATTCATTTATGATTTGATTTTCTTATTGTTTGTTTGGATCGCCGATTGGGGTTTCGGCGGGTTTTACGCAGGTAGTTGTTTCGCGCGGATCTCAGCGATAGTTGATCTTACAGCGGCCAGTTCCTGGGAGGCGCCGAGTTGTTCGAAGATGCGTTCGGCTTTGCAGAAGTGTTTCAGGGCTTCGTCTACATCATCTTTACTGACATATAGTAAGCCTATATTATTCAGCTGATCTGCTTCACCCTGCAAATAACCCATCTGGCAGTATGCTTTCAATGCTTTTTTCAAATATTGTAAGGCTTCATCAAAATTCTTTTTTTCCCAATAGATCAAACCAATATTACCTAATTGAGTTGCCTCACCTTTTAAGTACCCAGCCCGACGATATATTGAAATAGCGTTATTATAATAATTCAGGGCTTTTTCCAATTCTCCTCTCGACCTGTAAACAAGGCCAATATTTCCTAACTGATTTGCTTCTCCTTCCAAAGAATTGATTTTCCGATATATAGCGAGTGCATCTTCATAGAAATTCAGCGCTTTTCCCAATTTTCCTTCTGCCTTATAGGTCAGGCCAATGTTACTCAATTGACTAGCTTCTCCTTCCGGGAAATTCATCTGCTGGTATAAATCCAAAGCCTTTTCATGATATTTCAGAGCTTTCCCCAGTTGTCCTAAAGAATTAAAAATCAATCCAATATTGCAGGTGGCCGCAGCCTGCCCAGATAAAAAACCGATCTGCCGATGCAATACAAAAGCTTTTTTATAATATTCCAGTGCCTTGATCCATTCTCCTTTTGACTTATAAATTAACCCAATATTGCACAGTTGACCTGCTTCCCCCTGTAGATAGCCAGTTCGCCGATGTAGAGCCAATGCTTCTTTTTGATATATCAAAGCCTCCTCCAACTCACCTTTCGCTTTATGGATCAGCCCGATATTTCCTAAATCAGAGGCTTCTCCCTGCAGGTAGCCGATTTGTCGATGCAGAGCTAATGCCTCCTTATGATACTTTAACGCTTCTGCTAATCGTCCTTGAAACTTATAAATCAAGCCAATATTACCTAGCTGATTCGCTTCACCTTGCAAATAACCGATCTCCCGGTGGATAAATAAAGCTTCATTTAGGTACTTAAGAGCTTCATCCATTTCTCCTTTAGAGTAATAAATAGTACCAATATTGCCTAAGTCAGTCGCTTCGGCTTGTAAATAGCCGGCTTCACGATGTAAGGCCAGAGCTTTCTTTAAATATTTCAAGGCCTCATCCAACTTTCCTTTAGACCTAAGGATCAGGCCGATATTGCATAAAACTACTCCCTGATAATCTTTATCCTTCAATTGCCTGGCAAGTTCCAGGACTTTTTGATAGTAATCCAGGGCTACTTCGAATAGGGAAATAGCATGAGCGGCCTTTCCAAGGCGCCAAGCCCGTGCCAATAGCTTTTTGAAGTCTGGCACTGGCCTAGCTTTCTCTTCCTCCCATTCCTGCAAAGCCTCCTCATAAGCTAAAACTTCTGGCGGCATTTGCCCCGACGGCATAAAGTCAGCTTCCATGGCTTTTGCCTGGTCTTTAAAGCAATGCGTAAAAGAAGCGGTGGAAATAAAATCGAATCCCTTGGCATGCAAAGCGTGATACAGCGATTCAGAGGCAAGCAGGACTAAAGATAACCGCTGCCGAAAAATCAAGTCCCGATAAAGCAGTAACTGACTAGCAATGGCAAGGCTTGTTTCAGATGGATAAGCAGATAAATTGAGCAGTATCAACTTCCGGTGCTCCGCCCATTCTTGAAACAATCCATAGAAATTGCTCGCATCAGTATCCAGGCGTGTTTCCCTGAATAGTTTAGAATAACCAGCCAACAACTCCCTCTCTAAAGCCTCCGCCAACCGAGCCGTATCCACTCCCAATATTGCCAGATACGGCTCCCCCTCCTCCAGCCGTTCCAGAGAATCAGAAAAGAGCCGATGCTTCAGCATGTCCCGTTTGGACAATAGCGCAGCAAGCTTGATATACAGCGGTTCAATCGTCATTATCCTGTTTGATTCTTTGTGCATAAGTAGCAACCACCTCCCGGATTAGGGGATTCACATCACACCAGGGATCGCCATTCTCATAAAGAATGACCTGATTAGCAAGGAATAAGTCTGTAAGCAGGTCATTGTCACTCTGGTGATCCGACATAAAAAAATGAGTGGAGCGGAATTTTTCCAAAAGAAGGATTTTGTCTGGCGTTACAAGGGAATCCCGAAGGACGGGGCGAAAAGCCTCTGCACCGTTTTCTACATCATTCAAGCTGATCTTCTTCGCTTCATTACCGGCACGCAGTATGGCAAAGCGCAAAATATTGACTAATTGCCGGATGATGCCGCCCGATTGTTGTATCGCAAACTCCAAAGCCTCAGGTTTCACCAAATCAGTTTTCTGGGCGATCCGGGCCCGAATGACCTGCCTCAGTTTTTCTTCGTGTTCTGCTACTTCCTTCTTGAGATCCTGCCCGGGATGATTGGGGTTGGAAGACAGCTTTAAACCCAGGAAATAGATCATCTTATCCTTGAATGGTTTGATCTTCAAGATAACCGGAAGGGATATGATCTTTTTGCACTTCAACCCCTCCAAAAGATAACGGTCGCCGCCCAGGAAGAGTTCGTTGATGGTGGCCCAGTCCTTGATGTGGTCCAACTCGTTAAAAATCAGGAGCAGGCGTTTATCGCTTCTAAAAGTTTCTTCGTAACGTTCTATGATCTCATTTACCAAATCTCGAAGCTCATGCTTTTTAAAGGCCAGCACTCTGCGTGTAATCTCTCTTTGTTCGCGGGAGTTGCGATAGTTATAAAAAAAGTCGATGCCTGTATCGATGAATTCCAGAAACTTCAAGCCCAGGCCTGCCTTTACTCCCTGCCCTTTTTCATCTGTTTCTTTCAATTCCGAGACTGTCTCAACTGCCAGGCTTCCATCGTGCAGGCCTTTCATTTGGGAAAGCCTTTTCAGGTATAAGCGTTCCAGGCCAGTATTTCCTTCCACCAACTCAAAGGCAAGCATCAGAAACAGGTCAATAACACTTACATCCGTGAGGTCCAGGAGCTTATTGCCGTCAAATCTCTTTACGATGAATTCCGCCTCGATTTCTTTGTTGGGTAGGAAATTGAGCGCTGTTGTTTTCCCGCTGCCGGACTGCCCAGTGAGGTAAACCGTTTGCCTGGGCTCATCTGACCAGAGCAGATCCTTCCGGATCTCAGAAATAATAGCACCATACACATCCACATAGAAGTGCCGGTTTTCCTTTGTAAGGAATTCCAACGGGTTAAGATTGTTGTACAACTCCTTTAGCGATTTTGCCGGCTCCCGATGCTTTATTTCCATATGACGATCTATCGAAATGAATATGGTAGGGTTCTTTAACTGTAAGATAATCTTTATTTTATAAATCGCCTACTCCTTCATCACCTCCTTAGCCCACTTATCCCTATCATCAGGAATGGCCCAGGCCGAGCCGCTGTTCTCAATGCTGGTAAACATGGGCAGCCAGTCCTGCGGGCCCTGTGAGAGGGTCAGGATCTCATAGCGGCGCATCTTCAGTATGGGCTCCAGCGGGTTGATGAGTACCGGGCAGGCTTCTACGCAGGCGTTGCAGGTGGTGCAGGCGTGCAGCTCTTCGGGCGTGATGCGGCCGAAGAGGCTTTTGCCGTCGTCGTAGTTGTCTTTGGAGGGTGGTTTTGATTTATCTTTCGCAAATTCCTCCCTGCCGCTCTCTATATTGTAACCTACCTCCTCCGCCCGGTCGCGGATATCCATCAGTATTTTGCGGGGAGAAAGTTTCTTTCCCGTGATATTGGCCGGGCAGACGGCGGTGCAACGCCCACACTCGGTGCAGCTGTAAGCATCCAGGATGTTTTTCCAGCTCATGGTGAAGACGTCATTGGCGCCAAATTCCGGCAGTTCGGCATCCATGTCCATCATATCGCCTTCTCCTTCTTCGCCCAGGCCCATCATGCTTTTCACTTCGTTCATGATTTCAGGCATATTCTCCATCTCCCCTCGAGGTTTGGTGCGGGCGAAGTAGGTATTGGGAAAGGCCAGGAAGATGTGCAGGTGTTTGGAGTACGGCAGGTAATTGAGAAAAACGAATACCATGGTCAGGTGCAGCCACCAGCCGAAACGTTCCACCACCACCAGGCTGCTTTCGCTCAGGCCGCCGAAAAGGGCCGGCCCCAGCCAGCTGCTGACCGCCAGCTGTCCCGTCTCGGGATAGTGCTGCGGGTCGAGGTCCTGCAACAGCACATCGG
>CAYVVK010000042.1:5196-7697 GCA_964454855.1 uncultured Phaeodactylibacter sp.
CCGTTCATACTGAAAATGCCGATGAGCAGCACGATCTCGAAGATCAGGATGAGGTTGCCATCCAGGCTCGGCCAGCCTTTCATCTCCGGCTTTTTGAAGCGGGGTATTTTCAGCAGGTTGCGCCGCGCCAGGAAGATGACGGTAGCGGGAAAAGCCAGCAGGGAAAGAACCTCAATGAAGCTGATGATAAACGTATAGAATCCCCCCAGGCTGTTGGCAAATACCCGGTGCTGGCCGGAAAAGCCATCTATCATGATCTCGATCAGCTCGATCTGGGTGATGAGAAAAGCCGCATAAAGAATGAAGTGAAGGAAAGCCGGTATCCAGCGTTTGAACATTTTCGATTGCCCGAAGGCCACCAACAGCACATTGCGCCATCGCTGGCCGGTATCTCCCGATATCTTCTCGCCCTGGCCCAGGTTTATATTGCGGGCCACTCTGGAAAAGCCCCGGTAGGCCAGGCCAAAGGCCAGGGCAGTAAATAGAATAAAAGCGATCTGTTGTATCATAGGTGTAGCGTTGAAAGATCCGGCGAATTTTCGCCAAAATAAGCCTCATGCCTGAAGTAAAAAAGGAAAAAGCTACAAAAATATCCTCCCGGAGGCTTTGCTTTCCGCTAAATTAGAATCATTTTACAGAAGAGCGCCCTTATTTGCCCGCTAATCCATAATTTTGGGAACGGAAAAACAGACCAAAATGGAAAGGCATGAAAATACTGGACGAAGCCCAGATACGGCAAAAGGTAAAAAGGCTGGCCATCGAGATCCTCGAGCACAATTTCGACGAGCCGGAGGTCATCCTCGCCGGCATCAATAACAATGGTATGGCCTTTGCCCGCCTGCTGCTGGATGAACTAATGACAATAACCGATATTGCCCTTACCCTGACGCGCATCCGCATTAACCCCGCCGCGCCGCTCAGCCGGGAAGTCTTCATCGAGATGCCGACGGAAGAGCTCGAAGGAAAGGCCATTATAGTGATCGATGACGTGGCCAATACCGGACGTACGCTCTTCTACGCTTTCAAGCCCATTATGAAGGCCCTGCCCAGAAAAGTGGAAGTAGCGGTGTTGATAGACCGCACCCATAAGTCGTTTCCGGTACGGGTAGATTACTACGGCCTGTCGCTGGCCACCACCCTGATGGAAAATATCGATGTGCACATACTGGAAGTAGAGGAAAAGGCTGTGTTTCTGAACTAAGGAGCCGTTATTTTTTAGCCATTACTAAGTTTCCAGCAAGGCTTTCAGCCGGGGCATTTTATCGATGGCGGCCTGGTAACCAATATCGAAAAGTGGCTGGTAGCGGTTGAGCTGGAAGATGTTAAAGCCATGAACTTCCTTGGGCTCTATGAGCAGGTCGCAGAGTGCTATGCTGGGCCGGGTGTTGGCCAGCAGGGAAAGGTCAAAGCATCTTTGGGCGATGCTGAATACATTTTGAATGGCCTTATCAGAGACCTCCACATGCGGCATGACATTGACGCCTACCGTAACATCCACAAGAGGTTTCAGCGGCGCTACCGGCATATTGTCCAGCAGGCCTCCATCCACGTAAAGCTGGCCATCTATTTCCACCGGTTGAAAGACCAGGGGAAGGGAGGAAGAGGCCACCACCACATCGAATAGTATACCCGAACTGCGCAGTTCGCATTCCCCGGTATTGAGGTTGGCAATGGCAATGAATAATTTCTTTTCCAGGGACTCGAAACTATCCTCGGCAATATTCTCCGCCAGCTTTTTCCGCAGGTAGGTCAGCTTGGTCAGGCCGGAATACGGCACACCCACTTTGAACAGCTTGAACAGGCTGGCCTTTTTCACGAAGGCCATCATTGCATCGGGCTTCATACCCGAGGCGTATAAAGCGCCGACGATAGCGCCGGCACTCGAGCCGGAGACCACTTCCGGATACACGCCATTATCTTCCAGCGCTTTCAGCACTCCGATGTGCGCTATTCCTCTTGCCCCTCCGCCGGAAAGGGCTATACCGACTTTCTTGGTTCCTGCCATAGTTCATTTCTTGGGCGGAAAGGTACAAAGAAAGAAAGATCGTAGCGGGAGTTAAAGGAAAATCCCGCAACGCCGAAACGGGAAACTACCGGTTGCTCCTTTTACTGCCGGGCCAGTTCCTGCGCCCAGGCTCTATCTCCGCTGATGAATGTCAGAATATACATTCCTGGCTGAATAGAGGAAATATCCAGCTCTTGCTGAAGCCCGGGTTCCCGCCATTCCAGGAGGCGCTGCCCCAGCATGTTGCTTATCCGGATAAGATCAATGGATACTTCCGAGTGCACGTTCAACTGGCCGCCCGCCGGGTTGGGGAAAAACCGAATGCGCTGCCCCAGTTCCGGGCTGATCACTGTGCTGGCCGGTTCGATGTCTTCCATATAGCGAGGCAGCAACTGATACCCATCGAAGAGCGGAGTGCTGGTATCGAACTGGCTGCCGATGCCGGTGATATTGAAGCTGCCGGCAGGCGCCTCCATATTAAAGAGGTCCACGTAAT
>CAYVVK010000042.1:7707-18355 GCA_964454855.1 uncultured Phaeodactylibacter sp.
ATTGTCGATGCGGACATCGTAGGTATTCACGCCGTCCGTGACCGCCACGTTGAAGCCGGAGCCGCCGGGATTCCAGGCAGAGGGGTCTACCAGAGAAACGTTGTTGATCTTTACCAACCGGGACTCTGTATCTTCTCCCAGGGCCGTTACCATGGTAGGCTCCAACAGCATGTTGCCGCTGCTTACCACCCACACCGTATCCGGGTTGATCTGCGTCAGGCCGCGGAACTGGCTGATCTCGCCCTGCACGATCACCTCATCTCCTTCCTGCACCACATAGCCAAAATCCTCGCCACCACTGAAGACGCCTATGCCGTCATTATTGCCGTCGATAATGGTAAACTGCAGCCCGTCAGGGTTGAGGTTAACGCCATATACGATGCCCTGCAGTTGGCACAGCAGCCCAATGGAGTCAGCTACCCCTTCACCATCTACTGCAGTTACTGCTCCGATAGTGTAGGCGGGAATCGGACATTCCACCGTAATGTTCACTGTGGCCGAAGCGCAGCCGCCAATATCACAGATGGTATAGGTGAACTGGTCTTCTCCGCAAAAGTCCGTATCGGGGGTGTACGTAATGGTCATATCCACATTAACCTCTGTGCTGCCGTTGGCCGGGCCCTCATCCACAGATATGGTTTCCACATTCGGGATGATGTCATTGAGCAGGATGTTGATGTTGGCCGCCTCATTGAACCCGGTAAACACATTATCGTCATTGGCGATGATCTCCGCACCGGAGGGAGGCTCGTAGGTACCCAGGGGAAGGGGCGTTGCAGCGCCGGTATTGGTGCTTTCCCCATCCAGGGCGTCCGCCCCGCTGTAGCCCCAGTTGGACAGGACGAAGGTACTGCCGTCGGGGCCGGTTCCGGAGAGGCGGTACGCCCAGCCGTCCTGGTAGTCCCAGGGCGTTCCGCTGCCATCGGTATTGATGTCTCCGAAAACATCCACGACATTGCCATTGAGAAAAAGCTCAATGGCGTCATCGCCGTTTATATTGACAGAGGCATTGGTGGCGTCATCCACGAAGTTGGCGGTGAAGCCGAAGAAAGCATCGAACTGAACGGCGTCATTGGTGAGGTATAGAAAAGAACCGGCATCTACGGCGATGGCGGGAAAGGTGAATTCCACGCCATCGGTTCCTCCCCCGTTATTGGCCGAGCCGATGCCGTAAACACTGAGGTCAGGAATGCTCTCGAGGGCATAAAGCTCTACTCCTTTGGGGGTGCCACCGGACAGGGGCCCGTCAAAAACACCGGTAAGCAACAGGGCCGTTTCCGAGGCTACTTCATCCTGTACACTCACTGTGCCCACCATACCGAAGGAAAGGTGTGGGTCACAATGGTAATCGTAATCTCCCGCCTCGGTAAATACGAAAGAATATTCCCAGGGAGCATTGGCGGCCTCTCCACTACTAAATCCTACGGGGTTGTCGGGATAAGCTTCGAGGGAGCCGTTCACATTGTGAAAGCCCTCGGTATTCATCCAGGTGACGGTATCCCCTACTTCGATGAGCAGGTTTTCGGGAGTGAAGGAAAAATCCTCCACCGTGACCAGGTGGCTTACCTGTGCGCCCAGGCCGGGGGCTAAGAAAAAAAGAACCAATAAATTAAAGGACGTAAATAACTTCATATTGGAAGATTTGGTTTGATGATCTATTTTGATTGGAAAATTTATACAAAATTAGCAGAAAGGCTGCAAAAGCTTCCCGCCCAGGGTTAACTTTATATTAAACGTTTGGCTGGTGCCGCTTTTTTTTCCTCAGCGCAACTGCGGCAGGGCCATTCTGCTGTCAAGTAAATTGGTGTCCGAAATAAATTAATACTGGTTTAACATCTGCTGCTTACATTTGCCGCGAGAACAATTTTTTGAAAGTGAAGTTGAGTTGACTGTATTTGGAGATTTTACCCTAATTTTGTCACACAACAGCCAAATGTCAACTAAACGGATCCAATAACTGAAGGCTACTTTGTAAAAGTAGCTCAGCCTATTAATCATTAGTTCATTTAAACACTAGTTTATGAAATCCAACCTACTATTGAGAGTACTTGGTGTTCTTGTCCTGGCCCTTGCCCTCAGCGGCACGGCCTTTGCTCAGGGAGTGACCACTTCCTCTATGAGAGGCAATATCCAGGATGCTTCCGGCGAAGCCCTGATCGGCGCCAACGTGGTGGCGGTTCACCAGCCATCCGGTACGACCTATGGCTCTGCTACCGACCTGGAGGGCAACTACCGCATTCCCAACATGCGGGTGGGCGGCCCCTATAAGGTGACTATTTCCTACACCGGTTACGGAGAAACGGTACTGGAAGGCATTTTCCTGCGCCTGGGTGAAACCTTCCGGCGCGACTTTACACTTGAAGAAACGGGTGTTGAGCTGGAGGCCATACAGGTAGTAGGCCGCCAGGGAACTACCGGTTCCAACTCCGGCGCCAGTACCCAGATCACATCTCAGGACATTGATGTGGTGCCCACCCTTAGCCGGGACCTCAGCGACTTTGTCCGCCTGACCCCACAGGCTACAGGGTTTGGCGGCGGCACTTCCTTTGCCGGGGTCAATAACCGTTATAACGCCATCTATATTGATGGCGCTGTAAATAACGACGTATTCGGACTGGCTTCCTCCGGGACGAACGGTGGCCAAACAGGTATTGCCCCCTTCTCTATCGACATCATCGACCAGTTCCAGGTGGTTCTTTCTCCTTACGACGTTACCCTCGGTGGCTTTGCCGGCGGCGGAGTCAACGCCGTGACCAAATCCGGTACCAACGAATTTAAAGGTACGGCTTACCACTTCTGGCAAAATGAAGACCTTGTAGGCCAGACCAATGAATCACTTACGGACCGTACCGGCAGTGAGCGGGAAAAGGTAGCCCCTTTTTCCCAACGCCTGTATGGTGCTTCTCTGGGAGGGCCCATCGTAAAAGATAAGGTGTTCTTTTTTGCGAATGCGGAGATCCGCCAGGACGAAACGCCTTCTCCTTTTGACTTTGGCCAGTACGACGGAGACGCCACTCAAGGTGACCTGAACGGCCTACGTAGTTTCCTTCAGGAAACTTATGGGTATGACCCGGGGACTTTCGGTGACGTCACGGACAACCTGGATGGCTTGACCTTGTTCGGAAAGTTGGATATTAACTTGAATGATAACCACCGGTTAACATTACGCCACAACTATACCAAGGCGGAAAATACAGGCAGAAATGCATCAGGAGCACGGACGATCGAATTCTCCAACAATGGTGTGTTTTTCCCGAGTACCACCAACTCCTCTGCTATTGAATTGAAGTCCAATTTTGGAAGTAAGTTCAGCAACAACCTAATCCTTGGTTTCACAGCGGTGCGCGATGACCGCGATCCCATCGGTGGTGACTTTCCCTACGTTATTATCGGTGACGGAGAAGGTACCATCGAATTCGGATCCGAACAGTTCTCTACGGCAAACGCCCTGGAGTCCGATGTCTTTACGATCACGGACAACTTCAAGATCTACCAGAAGAACCATACGATCACCATCGGTACACACAATGAATTTTACAGCATCTACAACCTGTTTATCCGTCAGAACTATGGGGTATACGAGTACGAAAACCTCAACGACTTCCTGACCGGCGCCGGAGCAGCGGAATACTTCCGTTCTTATTCACTGGTAGATAACATTACTGGTGATGGTTCTGCTGCTGCTGCTGACTTCAACGCCATGCAAGTGGGTTTATATGTTCAAGATGAATGGGTGGTCAACCGTCAGTTCACTTTGACTGGAGGCGTTCGCCTTGACCTGCCGATCATCACTTCCGACCCTGCAATCCACCCTACCTTTAATAGCGAAACCCTGCCCAGCCTGCGCCAGGCTTACGATATTGCCGATAACATAGAGGGAGGCACCGCCCCCGACGGACAGCTGATGATCTCCCCACGTGTCGGTTTTGAGTACGATCTGAAAGGTGACCGCAGCAATATTTTGCGTGGCGGTATCGGTATTTTCACCAGCCGCATTCCATTCGTGTGGCCGGGGGCCATGTTCAACAACAACGGCGTTACGCTGGGGGGGGTTGACGAAGGTGATATCGATGGTGAAATCGCCTTCATTCCGGACATCCAGAAGCAATATACCAACCCGAACTTCAGCGTTCCTTCCGGGCAAGTGGACCTGTTCACTCAGGATTTCAAGTACCCACAAGTACTGCGCGGTAATCTGGCATGGGATACCGAACTTCCGGGCGGCATTGCCGCTACTTTTGAAGGCGTGTACACCAAAACGCTGAACAACATCGTATATACTAATGTAAACAGTGCCCCGACGGTAGATTTCAACTGGACGAACACCGGTTCTGACGACCGGCCCGTATTCACCCGTGATGATGTTGATCCTCGCTACAGTGCCATCTATGTAGCCTCCAATACCAACGAGGGATACACCTACACGCTGACGGCCTCTTTGGCCAAGCAGTTTGACTTCGGCCTTAGAGCCAACCTGTCTTACACTTACGGCGATGCAGAAGCAGTCAACGAAGGTACTTCTTCTCAGAACTCTTCCCAGTGGAGAGGCCAGATGCATATTGACGGCCGTAACAACCCAGTATTCGGCCGTTCGGATTATGCCCTCGGCCACCGCATTTTGGGCACTTTGACATACGGCATAGACTGGAACAAGGAAAAGAATGTGACAACCACGCTTTCACTGCTTTACGAAGGCCTTCAGGGCAACCCGTATTCCTACGTGATCGGTGGCCGTGGTGCGCGTAACATCAACAATGAAACGGGTAGCACCAGCCGCAACCGGAGTTTGATCTATGTACCTGCCAATGCCAGTGAGATCAATCTGGTAGAGGCCAATGGTATTTCCCCGGAACAGCAATGGAACAACCTGAATGCATTCATCGAAGATGATCCCTACCTGAGCGAAAACCGCGGCAGCTACGTAGAGAAGAACTCCAACTGGATGCCCTACACCAGCTTCCTTGACCTGTCGCTGCGCCAGGACTTCGGCCTGAATGCCGGCGGTAAATTCCACAAGCTGCAGTTCAGCGTAGACGTTTTCAACCTGGCTAACTTGATCAACCCAAGCTGGGGCGTACGCTACAACGTTCCTGGTGAATTTAACTACTACGAGTTCTATACCTTCGAAGGGTATGCAGATGACGGCACCACTCCGCAATTCTCCTATACAGAAGAAGGGCTGGGAACCGATGCCTTGAATATTAACAACTTCAGCTCACGCTGGCGCACGCGCCTCGGCTTGAGGTACATCTTCAACTAATATAGCGCAATCCTTAAAAAACAGGCCTCTCCTAAGGGCTTGCTGTCATGGCAAGCCCTTATTTTTTCTCTATCTTCATTGTCTCAAAATACTCCCTGCTATGAAAAAACTGCTCCCTCTGCTCCTATTGCTCAGCCTTCCCCTTGCGGGCCAGAGCCAATCAGCCTCTAAAACGGCCGGCTATTACCTGTCTTATCAGCCCCACCGCACAGCCATCGCCAGCGCCCACCGCGGCGGCAGGTTCCTCCCCGGCTACCCGGAAAATGCACTGGAAACTTTTGCTTTCGTGGCCCCGCAGCTCGATGGCATTATAGAATGTGACATCAACATGACGAAAGACAGCGTCCTGATCCTGATGCACGATTCTTCGCTCGGCCGCACGACCACCGGCACGGGCAAGGTGAGGGAAAAAGACTGGGCCTACATCTCCGGGCTCCGGCTGGTGGATGATTACGGACATGAAACCCCTTACCGGGTGCCACAGCTCGGCCAAATACTGGAATGGAGCAAAGGCCAGGCCGTTTTAAGCCTGGATGTAAAACGGGGAGTCCCCTTTGAAAAGGTGGCCGCAGCGATAGAAAAAGCGAAAGCAGAAGGCTATGTCTCTATCATCGCCTATAGCCTGAAAGATGCGCAGTTGGCTCACCACCTGAACCCGGAACTCTTCATTTCGGTAGGCATCCGCAATGAAGAGGAATTAAAAAAGTACCTGGAAAGCGGCATCCCCACCAGCCGCATGGTGGCCTTCACCGGCGTCTACGAGCGTAGTGCTGATTTTTACGAGGCCCTGCACGAACAGGGCATTGCCTGCATCATCGGCACTATTGGCAATATTGACAACAAGGCCATTGCCCGCTCCGGCCGGGTTTACATCCAGCTTTTTGAAAAGGGCGTAGACATCTTCGCGACGGATTATCCCCTGCAGGTGCAGCAGGTGTTGGAGGAGTATTCTCCGGGGGATATGGAACGGCGATGATCCCCATAAATCAAAAATCGAGCATCAGGCTTGAGTCTTGAGTCTTGATTTTTCTCAACAATGGCAGCCCGCCTATTCCCCCGGCGCAAAGATCTCCGCCATCATACAGCGGGCGCTGCCGCCGCCGTATTTCTCGATGGTATAGAGCGGGCTATGCAGGATTTTCGTATACTTTTCGATCTGCTTCACCTGCTCTTCTGTCAGGGAGCGATAGGCCTGCTCCGACATCACCAGGTAGGACTGCCCGTCCCGGCTGGCTACCTGCAGCATGTTACCCGCAAAGGACATCATCTGGTCCAGGGAGATCTCGATGACTTCTTTATCGGTTTCTCTAAATTTCTCTAGTAGCAACTGCCGTTCTTTCTCGTCCTTTACGGTATCCAGGCAGACAATTACCAGGTTTTCTCCCAGTGCCATCATGACGTTGGTGTGATAGATCTGCTGCCCTTTGCCGTCCACTGCCGTAAAGGCTACTTTCTCATAGCCCATTTTCTCACAGAATTCGTCCAGCAGGCCTTCATCGGTGCGCGGGCTCAGGCAAGCGTAGGCCAGGCGGTTTGGCCGGTCGAGGATAAGGCTGCCGGTGCCTTCCAGAAATTTACCCTCTTCTTCATGCTTTTCGAAATGCAGGTGCTCGGAAAAGCCGAAGCGTTGTTTAAGCTCCCGGACGACGTCTTCTCTGCGTTCCAGCCGGCGCATGGGGGCGTTCATCGGATAGGTGGCCAGGCGCCCGTCGGCGTGGAAGGTGATCCAGTTGTTGGGGAATACGGCATCGTAAGTGATGGGCTGGGGCTTGTCTTCCACGACGATGACTTCCACTCCCACGGAGCGCAGGCGGCTGACGAAGGCATCGAATTCGGCCAGGGCCTGCTGATGCACTTCTTCGGACCCCATGCTGCCGTCCTGCTTCTGAAAAGCGTTGTTGATGGCCGTCTCTTCATTGTAGCCGAAAAGGGCGGGGCGGACCATCATGATGTGGCTGGTGATCTGTTTCTCTGGTTTCAATCTGGTAGTGCTTTGGTGAATTTTGCTGCGAAGTTAAGGAGAAGCAGCAAAAATTTGTTACTATGGATGAAAGGAAAACAATGGGTTTTCGATGCCGTTGTATTGATTACTAATTGGCGCGGGAAGGAATACCAGGCCGAAATCAGGTATTCCACTCGCGCAGAGTACGGAAAAATTTCATTATGGGAAAAAAGAACAAGAACAAGCGCGTGGGAGTGGTCTACTCCACCAATCCCGATTTTGATTACAACCATAAAAGCGAACAGGAGCCGGAAGAACTGCCTGCCAGCCAGCAACGACTGCGGGTCATGATCGACCGCAAGAAGCGCAAAGGCAAGGAAGTGACCCTCGTTACCGGCTTCGTCGGGCCGGAAGAACGCCTCAAAGAGATCGGCAAGATGCTAAAATCCAAATGCGGCGTCGGCGGCTCGGCCAAAGACGGCGAGATCCTTATACAGGGCGACCAGCGGAACCGGGTGGTAGAACTGCTGAAGGAAGAAGGCTTCTCTGATACTAAGCCATCCGGAGGGTAGTTCAGTAGGCCCGTAGGCAGTTTGTGCCTGCCCCTGGCCGCAGTTGTCTCCTGCCTGCTGCCTACTGCAAACTGCCTAAATCCTCTGGCTCAGCCTCCACGCCCGCACCAGCATAGTGACCCTATCGTAATTTCGTATTCCCTCATCGATACCCTGCGCTTTGAGGTAGGCGTCGTAGGCGTAATAACGGAAATGCGGCATGATATCCGGATATCGCCTCAGCACCTCATTAATGGCATCCAGGTCGGCCTGAATGCCGAGAGGCATGCTTTCTCTGAACTGCCGGTATTTTTCGGGCTCGTACTGCAGGTAGTCGCCTGCCAGGGTGCGCCAGTAGTTGAGGTGCCCGCTGTAGGCGATTACCGGGTCTTTGGAGCGTATACAGCTCAGGTAGGCGATAAAATTGCAGGTGCCTTCGTCTCCGAAGCCGTAGCCGTGGGCCATTTCGTGAGCCATCACATAGGGTTTCTGCAGGGGGTGCAGCCCCGCATCCACGTGGCCCTCCCCAGTGAAGGGAAAATACAATCCGGAAGAACTGAACCGGAGGAATATGCCTTTGGGGAGGACGTATCGCCCTCTCACCCTTCCGACTGTGGAATAGCCATGCTCCTCCAGCCAGCTTTCCACATCGGAGCGCAGTTGCCGCTCCAGGCCTGCGGGAAGCATGTCTTCCGATACCGGCTCCCGGCTGATGCCGGGGATAGCCGCCCGTGCTTTCTTCAGGGTTTCCGTCTCCTGGTAGAGCTCTTCTTTCAATTCGCTCAGCGACAGGGGCTGCGGTTTCAGGCCCAGCTGTGCTTCCACTGGCATGCGGTTGTAATTGAACCCCCACAGCACCATAAAAAGGAATATTCCTCCACCGAGGAAGGCGCCGGTTCGCAGCAGCCCATCCAGGGCTTTTTGCCAGTAGGAAGGGTAGTCGAGCTTCCACCAGCGGCGGACGTTCAGCCCGATGAAATATAAAATGCCAAAGAGGAACAGGTATATAAGCGGAACGGGTATCCAGGCCAGGAGATAGTCTATGGCCCATCGGATAAGCGGGAACAGGCCCCGGCTGTAATACTGTTCCACCAGGGCAGGATGGGGTGAAAATACCACCCTTACGGCAAGCACAGCCAGCCCCAGCCCTATCCAAATCAGTTTAGTTTTATGTTGTTTCATTTGCGGTTAACGTTGGTGGGCCTTCATTTTCGGGCCGTCGCTATACAAACGGAATGATCCGCGGGCTTCGTCTCCGGCCGAGAAACTTTCCCCGGCCTTATTTGTTTTATCAGAGGTTTTTGCGAATGTCTCTGGCGGGACATAAGTGTTGGCAAGTTTAATTATATTTGCAACTCTTTTAGCCATCGGCTGTTTCATTTATCGGAAAAAACAGAATTACCTAACTTATAAAATTGCTACAATAATGGCATACGAGTTCACAGATGCGAATTTCCAGGAAAAAGCACTAGATACAGAAGGAGTATCTGTGGTAGATTTTTGGGCGGAATGGTGTGGCCCCTGCCGTATGATAAGCCCCATCATTGAAGAACTATCCAAAGAATACGATGGCAAAGTCACCGTCGGAAAAGTGAACGTCGACCACAACCCGGAGGTATCCATGAAATATGGCATTCGGAGCATCCCCACCGTGCTCATACTGAAAAACGGCGAAGTTGTCGACAAGCAGGTTGGCGTGACGACCAAGAAAGTCCTCGTCGACAAAATTGAGTCGCATCTTTAAATTGCAATAGAAAAACCTTAGCTTATAGCCCTTATCTCCACCCTTTTGAGATAAGGGCTTTCTTCAATACTCAAAATCCTGAACGCTGCGCATGAAGTTGTTAGAACATTACGAGGTAAGAGACCTGGGCAACCTGGAACTCCTGGCAAAGCAGGTAGTGGAAGGCTTCATTATCGGCCTGCACAAAAGCCCTTTCCATGGCTTTTCGGTGGAATTTGCGGAACACCGCCTCTACAACCCAGGCGAAGATACCCGAAACATCGACTGGAAGGTATATGCCCGGACGGACCGCATGTACACCAAACGCTTCGAGGAAGAGACCAACCTCCGCTGCCAGATCGTTATCGACGCCTCCTCCTCCATGTATTTCCCGGAAGTTTCCAACGACAGCAAGAACTACATCAATAAGCTGCGCTTCTCGGCACTGTCCGCCGCCGCCCTGATGAACCTGCTGCAGCGGCAACGCGATGCCTTCGGCCTGAGCATCTTCGACGAAGATGTCCGGGAAAACACCCGCTGCAAGAGCAGTACTTCCCACTACCGCCTGCTGCTCACCTACCTCGACCAGCTGATCAATAACCCGGAACGCATGCGGGCCACTTCTGCCGCCAAGGCCATCCACCAGATCGCCGACTCTATCCACAAGCGCTCTATGGTGATCATCTTCAGCGATATGTTCGAGCAATCCGAAGATATCGAGCAGCTCTTCTCCGCCCTTCAGCACCTCAAGCACAACAAACACGAGGTGATCCTCTTCCACGTGGTCGATAAGGCCAAGGAGATCGACTTCGAATTTGAGAACCGCCCCTATCTTTTCATAGACATGGAATCAGGAGAAAAGGTGCGCCTGCAATCCAATCAGGTTAAGGAATACTACGTAGAACAGATGGCCAAGTTCAAGGAAGAACTGAAGTTCAAGTGCCTGCAGTACCGCATCGACTTCGTGGAAGCGGACATCAATGAAGGCTTCCGCCCCATCCTGCAGTCTTTCCTCGTCAAACGCGGCAAGATGAGAACGTAATGCAATAGGTAGTACTGCCTACTGCTCACTGCCTACTGCTCACTGCCTACTGCTCACTGCTCACTGCCTACTGCTCACTGCTCACTGCCTACTGCTCACTGCCTACTGCCCACTGCCTACTGCCCACTGC
>CAYVVK010000043.1:0-18164 GCA_964454855.1 uncultured Phaeodactylibacter sp.
GGCAGGCAGGCTTTCGCGGCGGGGCCCCTGGGAATGGCGCGGCTCAGTGCTTCGTTGGCCATTTCGATGATCTCCGGGCTGGCCTTTCCACTCAGGAAAATGCTGCAGTTGCTGCTGTTGAAAAGGCGCTGGTAGTGTTCCAGGAGGTCATCCCGTTTCAGGGCGGCATAGGTTTCCGGGAAGCTGTTGTATCCGTAGGGGTGTTCTTCACCGAAAATCTGCTCGGTGATCTGCCGGTAGGCGATGACGTCATTCTTGGCGAGGTCGACGGCCAGGCGCTGCTGGTTGCGCTTGATGAAGGCCTGGAGTTCCTGTTCGGGGAAGGCCGGGCTGGCCAGCAAATCCGCTATAATGGGCAGCGCCTTCCCGAAATGTTTACTCAGGCAATACAGGACGATATTGGAGGTGTCGAGATGAAAAGGAAGGCTCAGGCTACAGCCGTAGAAGTCGAGCTGCTCGGCTACCTGCTCGGAAGTGAACTTCCGGCTGCCTTCCCGCAGCTGGCTGCTGCTGGCCCGGGCCAGCAGCTTCTTGCGTTCGTAGGGCCGGCCGGCCTGAAAGACGATCTCGAGCTTGACCACTTCCTGAGTACCCATCTGTATCTCGTAGAGGGGCAGGCCGTTGTCGAGCTGATGAAGCTTATAGTCGGGCAGGCTGAGGGAATCGATGTTCCGGATCGGGGGAGGAACGCTTCTGTCTGGCATAGGCCGTGGTTTCATTTATGTTCGTTGGGATAAACTAATGGATCTCCCTGAATATTGTTTTAATTAGCCCCGCAAAAATGGTTACCTTAGGCCTGACATGCAAGGTTTTCAACAAAGTGTGGATTAATACCCTGTGGAAAATCTGGCAGAAAAACTATTTTTGTGGCGCCGTATTATAAGATAGGGGCTGCTTTGGAATATGCTAAAGCCGCCCGAAAACGGCATGAATTTTCGAACCCGTCAAACCCTACCGGATAAATTATGAAATTCAGTGTTTCTTCTTCCGAACTTCTCAGGCACCTTCAGGTGGCAGGCGGCGTCATCGGCACCAACCCCGTGCTGCCCATTCTGGAAGACTTTCTTTTTTCCATCTCGAACAATAAGCTGCAGATTTCTGCTACGGACCTGGAAACTTCCATCGTTACCGAGATCGAAGTTATGGCCGATGCCGATGGCTCCGTGGCCGTGCCGGCCAAGATACTACTGGAAACGCTGAAGGCGCTGCCGCAGCAGCCCATCACCTTTACGGTCGATGAGGAGAACTTCGGTATCGAGATCACCTCCGCCTACGGCAAGTACAAGCTTGCCGGAGAAGACGGGCAGGACTTCCCCAAGATCCCCGAGGCCGATTCCGTAGATGAACTCACTATGGACGGAGATTCCCTGGCGCGGGGCGTGGCTAAAACCATCTTTGCCGCCAGCAACGACGAGCTGCGGCCGGCCATGACCGGCATTTATTTCCAGGTAGACTTCAACAAGCTTATCCTGGTGGCCACCGATGCGCACAAGCTGGTGAAATATACCTTCAAAGATGTGAACAGCGAGGTGTCCACTTCTTTCATCATCCCCAAGAAGGCGCTCAACCTGCTCAAAACCGCTATGCTGGAAAGCGAGGACATCAAGTTGGCATTCAACAACTCCAATGCCTTTTTCGCTTTTAACCATACCCGGCTGGTGTGCCGGCTGATCGAGGCCCGGTACCCGGATTACAATGCCGTAATCCCCGTAGACAACCCCCATACCCTGACCCTGTCGCGCGCCGACTTTCAGAATTCGCTCAAGCGCATCGCCATCTATGCCAACAAAACCACCAACCAGGTCATCCTCAACATCAACGAAGGCAGCCTGACCATTTCCGCTCAGGATCTCGACTTCTCCAACGAGGCCACCGAGCAACTGGCCTGCACCTATGAAGGAGAACCGCTGAATATCGGCTTTAACGCCAAATTCCTGATCGAGATGCTGGGCGTCCTGGAATCCGATGAGGTCAAAATGCTGCTGGCCTCCCCAACCCGGGCGGGTATCATGCTGCCGGTAGAGGAAATGGAGAGCGAGGAGGTCCTCATGCTCGTCATGCCGGTCATGTTGAGTAATTAGTAGAACGATTGATACCATGAGAAATACGATCGCTTACCTGTGCGCCTGCGTACTTGCCGCCTGCGCCTTTTTCAGCAGCTGCCAGAACAAGCCGGAAAAACCGCAGTCTCCGGAGGAAGTGCTCCGGCAATATCAGGCCTATATCGATAAAAACAAGTTTGCCGAAGCCAAAGCCCTCAGCACTCCGGCCGGCAAGGAGTGGCTCAGTGAACTGGAGGAGATCATCGCCGATGAACAGGCGGACTCCACCATGCTGTCCACCAAATTCATCTCTCTGGCCTGTGAAGGGCAGGGAGATACCGTGACTTGCATGTGCGTACTCGAAGACCAGTACGAGAGATACCCGGCGGAATACCGCCTGGTGAAGATGGAAGGGCACTGGCTGGTGGATGCTCCGGAAGAAGAGATCATCATCGAGAATGATATTATCGAAGCCATCCCCGACAGCCTTCTGGACGAAATGATGGAAGAGGAAGAAGAATTGGAGCAGTAGAAAACGGTAGCCATGGCGCAGGAAGCCGAAAAAATAGGTCTGTTCTTCGGGTCCTTCAACCCCGTGCATACCGGGCATATGATCATCGCTAATTTTATGGCCACCCGCAGCGGCCTGAAGCAGGTGTGGATGGTCGTCTCCCCCCAAAACCCGCTCAAGCCCAAGCGCAGCCTTGCTCGCGACTACGACCGCCTCCACCTCCTGCGCCTGGCCATCGGCGACAACCTCAACCTGCGGGCCTCTGATATCGAGTTCAACCTTCCCCAGCCTTCCTACACCGTAGATACTCTGGCCTACCTGCGTGAAAAATATCCCGACAAGGAGTTCGTCCTGATCATGGGGGGCGATAACCTCGCTACCCTGCATAAGTGGAAGAATTACGAACTGCTGCTGCGAGACTATGAGATCTACGTCTACGAGCGCCCCAGCCATGAACTGGGAGAGCTGGAGCACCACCCTCATGTCAGAATATTCGACGCCCCGATGATGCAGATCAGCGCCAGCTACATCCGCGAGTGCATTAAAGAAGGGTATTCCATTCAGTACCTCGTTCCCGAAGCCGTATTTCAATATCTGGAGGCCAGCGGCCTCTACCGGGAGTGAACAGTCGCCTGCCTGCCTTTTAAACTCTTTCCGCCAGACAATATTAACTTTGCGGGCCCAGTTATTGGTGATGTAAAAAACAGTGCTATGCGTCAACTATTACTTTCTTTGGCCGCTGCTCTCCTGCTGGCCGGCTCCCTCTTTGCCCAGAACCCCCTGTCCATCGGCCAATGGCGGAGCCATCTGCCCTATCGCACCGGCAAGTACGTAGCCCAGAGTGAAGAAAAGGTGTACTTTGCCACCAACTTTTCCCTCCTGGAACTCGATAAGGAGGAACTGTCCGTTCGCTTCCTGTCTAAGGTTGATGGCCTGAGCAATGTGGGCATCGAGTTTATCCGCTATAATAAAGAAAGCGATATTCTCATCGTGGTATACAAAAATACGGTGATCGACCTGATCAAACCGGATGGTGATATCGTGACCATGAACCAGATCCGAAATTTCAGCAATTTCATCGGCGACAAGCGCATCTACGATATCTACATCGAGAACGACTCCATGATCTACCTGGCCGCCAACTATGGGGTGTCCAAGATCAATATTTCAGCCAATGAGTTTGTTTTTACCACCTTCACCGGCCTGGATGTGGAGTATGTTCATCTCTTCGAGGGGGATATCTACGCCGCTACCCGGGAGGGCATCTACCGGGCGCCCACCACCGGCGTCAACCTGGATGATTTCAGCAACTGGAAACTGCTGGGGCCAGCCGAAGGCTTTCCGGATATCTACGAAGCCAGTGCTTTTGCCACTTTTGAAGACGCGCTGTACCTGGGCGTGAACGATACGCTCTGGCGATATGAGAAAGAAAAGGGCCTGCTGGCCTTCGTCCATTATGAAATAGGCTCCACCCTGGAGTTTCTCAGTAACGAAGGCGTACATCTGCTGGCGGGTTTCCGGCCGGGCCGCATCCTCTACTTTCATCCCGACGGCAATATGGGCATCATCCCCGGCAATTGCGTGCAAACGCCCAATTACGCCGTGGAAGACAGCCGGGGCCGCATCTGGTTCGGCAACGACCGCGTGCGTTCCGGTTTCCGGCTGCTGGAAAGTATAAATGCCGGTTTCTGTGAAACGATAGAATTTGATTCCCCCTGGTCAGAAGCTACCTGGGATATGGATGTGGCCAATGGCGAACTATGGCTGGCCTCCGGGGGCCTGGACGCCACCCTCAGCGCCCGCTTCAATCCCGACGGCTTTGCCTCTCTTATCGATGGCCAATGGACGGCCTACAACCGCCAGCTGCGCGACGATCTCAAAGGCGCCGACCCCACTACCAATGATGACGACCCGGTAGACTTCGTGGCCATACTGGCGCATCCCAACAATGAAAAAGTGTTCGCCGGCAGTTTCACAGAAGGCCTCATCGAACTGGAGGGCGAGCAGATCACCCAGTATACGGAAGTGAATTCCTCCCTGCAGCGCGCCCTGGGAGACCCCCGCGTGCGGGTAGCCGGCCTGGCGCTCGACGAGGAAGGCAACCTCTGGGTGAGCAACAGCTCTGCGCCTGAACCCGTGTCCGTCAAAATGCCGGACGGCAGCTGGCGCAGTTTTCCTCTATCGTCCTGCGCCCAAAACCAGATCTTCGATATCGACATCGACGACAGTGGCTATAAATGGATGGTGGTGGGCAACAACAGCGCCGGTGTCATGGTATTCGACGAAGGGGAGATGGAGGACCCCAATGACGACCGCTGCCGCGTTTTTACCTCCAACAACAGCCTGCTGGCCACCAATAACGTCAATTGCCTGACAGCAGGGCTCGATGGCGATATCTGGGTGGGCACTACCGAAGGCATTGTCATTTTTGAATGTGGCGCCGCCGCCTTCGATCCTGCCTGCCAGGGCTCTCTGCGCATTATCGAGCAGGATGGTTTCGGCGCCTACCTGCTGGAAACCGAGGATGTGCAGACGATCGCTGTGGATGGCGCCAACCGCAAATGGGTGGGCACCAAAAACGGCGTATTCGTGCTATCTCCCAATGGTGAAGAACTGGTCAGCCGCTTTACCGAGAGCAATTCGCCTCTCTTTGACAACGAGATCCTGGAGATCGCTATTAACCAGGAGAATGGTGAGGTGTTCATCGGTACCCTGAGCGGCCTGATCTCTTACCAGAGTGAGGCGGTGGCAGGTGGCCGTACCCATAAATCTGAGCTGACGGTGTACCCCAACCCGGTGCGGGAAGACTACGACGGCCCCATTGCCATCAAGGGCCTGGCGCGTGATGCTACAGTGAAAATTACGGATATCAGCGGCAAGCTGGTCTTTGAAACCACCGCCCTGGGTGGGCAGGCCATCTGGAATGGCCGCGATTACAACGGGCGGCGTGTCAATACCGGGGTCTATCTGGTGTTCAGCTCCAGCAACCCGCGTTTTGCAGGCTTCTCTACAAAGGCGGATGCAGCGGTGGCGAAGATATTGGTGATTAACCGGGAAGAGTAAACAAGTCGGGACGTCTGGGAGCCCTGGTGTCTAAATGTCCAGATGTCAGGCGGTGTAGATTTCTCGACTCCTCGACATTCGGACGCCTGGACGTCTTTTCAGTAAACCGCCGTCTTTACAATTTCCTCATAATACGCTTCATAATACGGCAGAATATTGTCGATATCAAAGCGGCGCGCCTGTTCGAGGGCATTTTTTCGGAATTCCCTCAGGACGTTTTCATTTTCCAGAATATGGATGGCGTGGCGAGCCATATCTTCCACATCCCCCACCTTGCTGAGGAAGCCGGTCTTACCATGGATATTGACTTCCGGAAGGCCGCCGACATCGGTGGAGATGACAGGCACTTCGCAGGCCATGGCCTCCAGGGCGGCCAGCCCGAAGCTTTCGCTCTCCGAAGGCATGATAAAGAGGTCGGAAACGGCCAGTAGTTCCTCCACGGCATCCTGTTTGCCGAGGAAACGCGTTTCGTGGCAAAGGTTCATCTTCCGGCACAATTCTTCCAGGTGGTGGCGTTCGGGGCCATCTCCGATGAGGAGGAGCTTAGAGGGCATGCGCTCATAGACCCGCTGGAAAACCTTCAGCACATCATCCACTCTCTTCACCTTCCGGAAATTGGATACGTGCACCAGAATGCGCTCCCCGTGTGGGGCAATGGCCCTCTTGAAATGGTCTTTATTGACCTTGCGGAAGCGCTCGAAGTCGATGAAGTTGTGAATGACCCGTATGTCGTTGTGGATTTCGAAGTAGTCGAAGGTCTGCTGGCGCAGGCTTTCGGAAACGGCGGTCACTCCGTCGGATTTATTGATGGAAAAGGCCACCACCGGCGCGAAAGCCTTATTGTTGCCCACGAGGGTGATATCGGTGCCGTGCAGGGTGGTTACCACCGGTACGTAACGGCCCTCCGCGAGCAGGATCTTTTTGGCCATATAGGCTACGGCAGCGTGGGGAATGGCGTAGTGTACATGCAGGATGTCAAGGTTCTCAAACTTCACCACATCCACCAGTTTGCTTGCCAGGGCGGTGTCGTAGGGGGTATATTCGAAGAGCGGATATTCCTCGGTGGTCACTTCGTGATAGAAGACATTCTCATGGAAGGTGGTCAGCCGCGCCGGCCTTTTATAGGTGATGAAATGGACTTCATGGCCTCTCTTGGCGAGCCCGAGCCCAAGTTCAGTAGCGACGACGCCGCTACCGCCGTAGGTCGGATAGCAAACGATACCTATTTTCATAGTTATTGGCAAGGTGGTGAAGTAATCAGTTTCTCCTCCGCTTAAAAAGAACTAATGATTGATACATTTGTAAGGACAAATAGTTTAACCCGGAAAATTCACCGGGAATTTCCGCCCGGAGGGCTGAGGAATGGCAGAACCTTGCAATTGTCAGTTTTTATGGGGCTTTCCGTGAACGATCCGGCTTAAAAAAGGAGTACCCGATAGCCGGCCGGCTATCGGGTACTCCCTTAAAGATCGGCAGGGATGTAAAATGGCCTATCTGATCTTGAGCAGCTTGGCCGTTTTCACCTCACCCTCGGCGAATATCCTCACGAAGAACAGGCCGCCGGGCTGGTTGCGGAGGTCCAGCTCATAGATTCCGGTACTGATATTCCTTTCCACTCTTTCGAATAAGGGTTGCCCGATGGCGTTGATCAGCTGAATGCGGGCGTCCACCGGATTGGCGAATTCCACCCTCAGCTGGCTGCTGCCCGTGGTGGGGTTGGGCGCCAGGCTGATGTTGCTGATCTTATCGATGCGCTTGCTGCTGCTGAAGATCGGCACCACCAGCTCCAGGCTTTCCGTGCAGCCAAAGGCATTGGCCACTGTGATCTTATACGTGCCGGGGTCGAGCCCGCTGACCGTCTTGTCTGTATCGCCGGTACTCCACTCATAGGTGAACGGGCCGGAGGGGTCATTGGGAATGATGGTGATGGCGCCATCTCCGGCGCCCTGGCTGCTAACCGGCGTGATGTCCGCTTCCAGGAGCAGCGAAGGGGGGCAGCGCCGGATGGTGATGTTGTCGAGGTCCAGGAAGTAGTCCAGGCTGGTATCTCCGCCCCAGTAGCCCTGAAAACGTACGACGATGATCTCGCCCTCATAATCAGCGAGTGGGATCTCTACGGTACGGAGAGAAGCAGAGGGGATGTGGTTGGCGCCATTGATGTGGAGTACCGGGAAGAAGGTCTCGCCACAGTCCAGAGACAGCTGTACCACCAGAGAATCGGCAGGTGTGAGCAGGGTAGGCAGGTTGCCGGAGCCGAAATTGACGTAGCGGTAGTCAAAAGCAAGGGTGTCATTCGCCCCGATAGGCCCGAAGGCAGGAGTAGTGGCCTGCATGAATTCCATGCCTGACCAGAGGTTGTCAAAAAGTACGAAGCTGGGCGCATTATGGTTATCATCCACTTCCACGCCATCCGGAATGACAGACCAGCCTTCGGGCAGGGCGCCGGCCTCGAAATCTTCCCGGAAAGGCGCCTCTATAGAGGTGCGGTACACAAAAGTGATGGTGTCGTTGGGCGGAAAATCATCTCCTTCCAGGGATGCCCAGGCCATTATGACATAGGTGCCCGGCTCGGAGGAGTCAAAAGTCTGCTGGAACGTATAGCTTATCTCCTCGTCGGGGTCGAGCGTCAGGTTGCCGGCGTTTTCCACCACGGGTTCGCCTCCGTTGATGCTGTAGGCCAGGCTGAAGCCACTGGCGGGGTTGGCGCCCAGGTTTCGCAGGATGAGGTTGACCGTGTCGTTGGGGCTGCCACAGGTTCCGGCGCTGTTCACGTTCAGGAGGGTGGCCACCAGGTCGTCATCGAGTTGTTCGGAGACCAGGATATTATCTATGCCTACTCCTTCCTGGCGCAGGGCATTATCGGAAGAGAATACAAAGCGCACTCTCACATCCGGTGCTCCGGCGGTTCCTTCGAGGATGTTCTGAGCATACCGCCAGCCATCTGCGCCGCCGTTGTTCTCCCAGTAGTTATTGGGAAAGTCATTGTACCAGTTGATGCCGGTGCCGGCTTGGCCCACTTTCGACCAGGACTGGCCGCCGTTCGTGGATACTTCCAGCCAGGCGCGGTCAAAATTGTTCTCGGTATCTACGTTCAGAGAAAAGGCAATACGAGGGTCTTCCTCCAGGGAACTGAAGTCGAAACAGGGAGAAAGCAGATAAGACAGTTCATTGTTATTGTAAAGGCCGGACAAGTTGGTCACCCAGGCGCCCGAACCACTGGCAGCCGTACTGATCACACTGCCGCCGGGTGTGCCGTACTCCCAGGAGGGGGCGCCGTTTCCTCTGCCCTGTACCGTCCAGCCGCCGCCCCAGGTTTCGAAATTGTCGAAATAGGGGAACTCCTGTATCAGAGGGATATTGACGATCAGCAGAGAAGTGGTGTCGTTACTGATGACGCTGTCGGCTTCCAGTTCCGTCCATACTTCCAGCACGTACTCCCCGAGTTCCGAGAAGTCGAAGGCCGCGTCAAATTCCGCCACCTCCATGCTATCGGTGCCTACCACTCCGGTGAAAAAGCCATCCTGGGGCATGGTGACGCCCCCGGGAATGCCATTGACACTGAAGTTGAAAGGTATCAGAGACTGTGGAGTCCCGCCGAAATTGGACAGCAGGACGGAGACCTTTTCGGCGGCGCCGAGCTCGCAACCGGTCATTGGCGCGAGTATTTCCGTAATGCCTACATCATTGGCGTAAAGTGTTTTGAAGGTATAAGGGCCGACCGCCATGCTGGTATCCCCGTTGCTGCAAAGGGCGGTAAGGAAAAAGTCATAACTGGTATTTTCCTCGAGGTTGAACAGGGTGAGGGTTGCTCCGAAAGTGTTCCGGAAAATTCCGGTTCCCGGCTCGAAGCCTGCGGCGCCGTATTCCACCTGATACTCTCCCTCCGGGTCGGAAGGCACCCAGCTCAGTTCGGCGCGGAAGGCGCGTACCTCATCTACCTCTACAGTAGTGGCGAGGGGCGGCGGGCAGGCCGGGCAGCTTATGGGCTCGCTGTAGACGAGGCCCTGCATGGGCTCCGCGCCCAGCTGGCCATCCAGGAACAAGGTGTCGCCCAGGGCGTCCAGCAGGAGGTATTCGGGTTCGGTAACGAAAGAGAAACCGGAGGTGTATTCCAGGCTGATGGTATCGCCTGCCGTTACCGGCAATATGATGGTGGCCGAATTTCCATCGTCATTGACATTGTCGAGAGTATAGGCGGTAGAATTCCCATCGATCGTCACGGACAGGGAGGCGCCACTCCAGCCGTCGCCGAAGTCGTCGATCAGCCTTAGGGTATATTCACAGGAGACCTGAGCTGTAGCGGGCAGGGCCAGCAGCAGGGGAAGAAATAATGTCCACAGGGTAAAGCTCCACTTCATAAAAAAATTTGTTTTGCGTCTTGTATAGCCGGCTAAAATTAATCAAAAAATCGGTAACCGTTCCCAGGCTTGCCGTGCAACAGCCGACGAAATGCCATAAAGATTGTGGGGTAAGGCTGAGCTTTCGGATGAACAAAAGAGATTTTGCCCATATCATAAGCATCAAAGTTAAAGTATGCATAAACCTTTTGAAAGGGCCACTGTTAGGAGATAGATATTTTAAAGGCATAAGTTTGAAGAAAGTCTTTTGTGCAACTCCCTGATTTAAAACCTATTGTGAAGTGGCTGTTTATTCCATAAAAGACCTAGAGAAGCTTTCGGGCATCAAAGCTCATACCCTCCGGGTTTGGGAACAGCGCTACGATATTATCCAGCCCAAACGCACCAAGACCAACATCCGCTACTACCTGGATGATGACCTCAAGTTCATTCTCAATATCGCCCTGCTCAATAAGAACGGCATCAAGATATCCAAGATTGCCAGAATGAGCAAGGAAGAGATCGCAGAAAAGGTAGCGGCCATATCTGAGATCAACTTCGAGTACGCTACCCAGCTTGATGCCCTGACCATTTCCATGATCGAAATGGACGAGTACAAGTTCGACCGTATTGTCCGCACCAACATTCAGCAACTGGGCTTTGAGCGCACTATGATGGAGATCATCTACCCCTTCCTGGATAAGCTCAGCGTACTGTGGCTGACCGGTTCCATCAACCCGGTGCAGGAGAACTTTATGAGCTACCTCATCCGGCAGAAGATAATCGTGGCCATCGACAATGAGCAGCTGGCCAGCGGAAAGGGCGTTAATAAATTCCTGATCTACCTGCCGGAAGGGGAAAAGCAGGAACTCAGCATGCTGTTCATGCATTACCTGCTCAAGTCCCGGCGCAACCATGTGGTCTATATCGGCCAGGAAATCAACCTTACCGACCTCAGGGATGCCTGCAACATCCATCATCCGGACTATATCTTCACGATGATCACAGAAACCTTCGCCAAGGAGCCCGTACAAAGCTACGTCGACCGGCTGTCTGCGAATTTTAAGGAAACACAAATTCTGTTATCCGGCTATCAGGTGGTCGCGCAGAATGTGAGCCCGCCCGCCAATGTTTCCGTACTCCAAAGCCTGGACCAGGCCATGTCTTTCCTGGACGGGCTGAACGGCAAAGCTACCCAAAAGGCCGGCTAGCCCGTTAGGCAGAAATTCCCGATACGATTTTTTTGCATTTTTTTAGGGCGCCGGCTGTCCGCAGAAAGGCATAAATTTTTGCCGGAACCCGCATTTTTGCCGCTTTCCTCCTATCTTTGCCCCCCCTAATGCCGCTTGGTAAAAGCTGCAAATCAGGCAGCAGCAGGCTTGTTTCTTGCTTGTATGTAAAACAGCGATGGTGAAAAAACAGATCATCAATATCATAAAGTTTCTGGTATTCCTGGGCATTGGCCTGGGTATCCTGTATCTGGTGTACCAGCAGCAGAGTGCTGCTTATCAGGAAGAGTGTGCCCTGAAAGGAGTCAGCCCGGAGAACTGTAGCCTGATACAGAAGGTGGCCAACGATTTTCGGGAAGCCAATTACTTCTGGATCTTGCTTGTGCTGCTGGCCTTCACGGTAAGTAATATCAGCCGAGCCATGCGCTGGCGCATGCTCATCCGCCCCATGGGGTACCGGCCCCGCCTGGTCAACGCATTCCTGACCACTGTACTCGGCTACTTTGCCAACCTGGGGTTGCCCCGTATGGGCGAAGTGGTGCGTGGCGCTACCCTCTCGCAATATGAAAAGATACCCCTGGAAAAGGTGATGGGCACCATAGTGGTAGACCGCATTTTCGATGTGATCAGCATCCTGCTGGTTACCGGCCTGGCCTTTCTGTTGGAGTTCGACACCATCTGGCAATTCGTGGAGGAGAATGTCGCCATAGGCGAAAAGCTGGGGAGTACCACCAACCTCCTGGCCATCCTGGCGGGAACAGCTGCTGCTGCCCTGGCCCTGATCTGGCTGTTCCGCAAGCCGCTTTCTAACACCAAAGTGTTCAAAAAAATAATAGAACTGGCCCGTGGTTTCTGGGAAGGCATAAAAGCCGTACGCCGGCTGGACAACACCTGGGGCTTTGTCCTGCACAGCATCAACATCTGGCTGATGTATTACCTGATGACCTACCTCTGCTTTTTTGCCTTTGAGCCTACTTCCGGCCTGTCTGCCCTGGCGGCCCTGGTGGTTTTCGTTTTTGGCGGCTGGGGCGTGGTCATACCTTCTCCGGGAGGAATGGGCACCTATCACTTCCTGGCGCAGACGGCCCTGGCCATGTATGGCGTGAGCGGCGACGACGGCTTCTCCTGGGCCAATATCGCCTTCTTCTCCATTCAGCTGGGTTGTAATGTGCTGATCGGCATTCTGGCGCTAATTTTTCTGCCGGCCATCAACCGGGGCTACCAGCCGGTTGTTGAGAATAAGGTGACGGAGGAGGTGGTACTGGAAAATGCCAGGCAATAGAAACCACCGACACTCTATTCAAAATACTGCCGATGCTGGGAAAGATCCAATCCAAGATACAGAGCTGGGAGGAGGCTAAAAGCACCGTGGGCCATTGGAAGGCCGAAGGCCAGCGCGTGGTGTTTACCAACGGCTGCTTCGACCTGTTGCACTACGGCCATCTTTGCTACCTGGCCCAGGCCAGGGCGGAAGGCAGCAAGCTCGTCGTGGGCCTCAATTCCGCCGCTTCAGTGCGCCGCCTCAAAGGCCCGCACCGCCCCATCAATGACGAAGCCACCCGGCAGCTGCAAATGGCCGCGCTGGAATTCGTCGACCTGGTGGTGCCTTTTGGCCAGGATACCCCCTTTCAGCTGATCAGCCTGCTGCAGCCTGATGTGCTGGTGAAGGGCGGCGATTACCGGCCCGAAGATATCGTCGGCGCCGATGTAGTACAGGCTGGGGGTGGAGAAGTCAAAGTATTGCCGTATATTAAAGGGTACTCGACTACGGCCATCGAGGCCAGGATTCGCCAACAGGACCAAGGAAATTATGAAGATTAAAGACCTCACTGCACATCTGGAAAGCATAGCCCCCCCGGTTTATCAGGAGAGTTATGACAATGCCGGCCTGATCACCGGCGATGCCTCAGCCGAGCTGAAGGGAGTGATGCTTTGCCTGGACTCCACAGAGGCAGTGGTGGACGAAGCCATCGAAAAGAAGTGCAACCTTATCGTGGCGCACCACCCCATAGTTTTTAAAGGCCTGAAAAGCCTGACGGGGCGCAACTACGTAGAGCGGGTGGTGATCAAAGCCATCCGGCATGAGGTTGCCATCTACGCCATCCATACCAACCTGGATAATGTCTATCATCAGGGCGTCAACGCCAGGATAGCCGAGCGCATCGGCCTGCAGGGTACCCGGATACTGGCTCCCAGGCAGGGCCTCAGAAAGCTCAGCGCTTTCGTTTCTTCCGCCCGCAGTGAAGGCCTGCGGCAGGCCCTGCTGTCGGCAGGTGCCGGGACGGTGAGCTTACAGGAGCCGCTCAACTACTATGCTCCCGGAAAGGAAAAGGCAGGGAAAGGAATAAAGCTGGAAGCCGTCTTCTCCACCGGCCAGGAACCGGTAGTAATGCAGGCCCTGAGGGAACACAGCAATGGCCAACAACTGCCCTACGATATTGTTAATATAGAGAATACCAATGCTCTGGTGGGTTCCGGGATGGTAGGCTCCCTTCCCAAACCCATGGAAGAGCAGGCTTTTCTGCAGCATGTTAAAAAAGTGATGAAGGCCGCTTGTATCCGGCATACTCACCTGCTGGGGCAGCCGGTGAAAACCGTGGCGCTCTGCGGCGGAGCAGGAGGCTTCCTGCTTGGAAAGGCCAAGAGCGCCGGAGCGCAGGTGTTCATTACAGCCGATTATAAGTACCATGAGTTTTTTGATGCGGAAGGGCAGATCGTCATTGCCGATATCGGCCATTATGAAAGCGAACAGTTCACAATAGATCTGTTATATGATATTATTTCTCAGAAATTTAGTAATTTCGCGCTTTATTGTACGAAGGCTTCTACCAACCCGGTTCATTACCTTTGTTAGCAGGCCTTCTACACAGCTTTAACATATAAAACAACAATAAAATAATGGCAGGAGAACCCACAGTAGCGGAAAAGTTAAAAGCACTTTACGAACTCCAGCTCATAGATTCCGAGATCGATGAAATTGAAGTACTGAAAGGCGAGCTGCCCATCGAGGTGAGCGACCTGGAAGACGATATTGCCGGCCTGGAGACCCGCGTCAACCGCCTGAAAGGCCAGGTCGAAAGCCTGGAAGATGAGGTGAAAGGGCATCAGGCAAAGATCCAGGAAGCTGAAACGCTGATCACCAGATACAAGGCCCAACTGGACAATGTAAAGAACAACCGCGAGTATGATGCCCTGATGAAGGAACTGGAACTTCAGAACCTGGATATTCAGCTTTCCGAAAAAAAGATCAAGGGCGCCAATAAGGAAATCCAGGCGAAGCAGGAAACCCTGGAAGCTACCGAAGAGCGGATGGCCAGAAAGCAGAAAGACCTCGAGGCCAAAAAGGTCGAGCTCAAAGAGATCATCGCCAAGACCGAAAAGGAAGAAGACAAGCTGCGAAAGCAGTCGGAAAAGGCGAGAAAGAATATCGAAAGCCGCCTGATCCGCGCCTACGACAAGGTGAGGAACAATTACCGCAACGGCCTGGCCGTAGTGACCGTGGAGCGCAATGCCTGCGGCGGTTGTTTCAATATGATCCCGCCTCAGCTGCAGCTGGAGATCTCCATGCGCAAAAAGATCATCGCCTGCGAACACTGTGGGCGCATCCTGGTGGATGACTTCATCCTCGAGGGCGAAAAGCAGGAGGCTTAGCCTGCAGCGCAAGCCCGGATTAAAGAGCCTTGAAGGTTTTTTTGCAAATTCCTTCAAGGCTCTTTTTCTTTGTTTGGCATTTTATACTCAAAGCGCAATGGTTTGAGCACTTTTCAAAACTAAAACCATTGCGCTTTGAGTATATGCGAGCTCTCGAATTGGTTTATATTTCTCTCAAACCAGTTCGGCGCCAGTACATTCTCTGACGGGGCCACCCAAAAACGAACGCATATGCCACGGTTTTTCCTATTCTTTTTCCTGACCCTGGCTGTCTTGCCGCTGCAGGCCAAGAAGTACTTCGAATTTACCCCCCGCGCCCGGCAGGCCTACAACCGGGCGGCCAGCCTGCGCTTCGGCGAATCCTACGCCCTGCTGGCAAGGATGAAACTGGAAGACCCTGACAATCTCATCGTCCATCACATTGAAAATTACATCGATATTTTCACCCTCTACATTCAGGAGGATGAAGAGGCCTATAAACGCTATAAGAAAAAGTTGAGCGGCCGACTGGATAAGATCAGGCATGGAGACGAAAGTTCGCCCTACTACCTGTACGTACAGGCCGATATACGCCTGCAGTGGGCCCTGGCGCGCTTTCGCTTCGAGGATTACCTCGGAGCCTTTACAGAGATCAGTAAAGCACACCGGCTGCTTACAAAGAACGAGGAACGCTTTCCCGATTTCATGCCCAATAAGAAGGATCTCGGCGTCCTGCACGCTATGGTAGGCACCGTTCCCGACAGCTACCGCTGGGGCGTTAAGCTGGTCACCGGCCTGGATGGCACCATAGCCCAGGGAAAAAGGGAATTGGAAGAAGTGCTGGCCTATGCCCGCCAAAATGAATTCATCTACGAAGAGGAAACACTGGTGCTCTACGCCTTCCTGCTGCTTCACCTGGAAAACAAGGAGAGCGAAGCCTGGCGCATTGTTTCTTCCGGGAGCTTGCGCCCTATGGATAACCCCATGCATTGTTTCGTGATGGCCAACATTGCCATGCGCTCCGGCCAGAACGGCCAGGCGGTGCGGCTGCTGGAAAAACGGCCTCGCGGAGCAGCCTTCCTGCCGTTTCCTTATCTCGAATACATGTTGGGGCTGGCCAAGCTACGGCGGCTGGACCCGGATGCCGGGCCTCACTTCCGCCGCTTTGTGAAGGAGTACAATGGCCGGAATTTTATTAAAGAAGCTTATCAGAAGATGGCCTGGCAGGAGTTGCTCAATGGAAACCGGCAGGGGTACCGCCAGTACATGCAATCCTGCCTGAACAAAGGCCATATGGTGGCCGGCGGCGATAAAAGTGCTCATCAGGAGGCCCTGGATGGCATACCCCCGGATACCTCTCTGCTGAAAGCCCGCCTTCTTTTCGATGGAGGATATTTTCGCCAGGGCTACGAATTGCTGTCGGCCCGCTCCGCCAGCAGTTTCCGCCAGGCTGCCGCCCAACTGGAATATTACTATCGCCTGGGCCGGCTGCTGCATGGCCTGAAGCGATATGAGGAAGCCTTGTCTTATTACCAGCATACCATCAAGCAAGGGGCCGATGCTCCACAGTTCTTCGCCTGCAATGCCGCCCTTCAGATGGGCCTGGTCTACGAACAACAGGGAGAAACAGCCCGCGCCCGCGAGGCCTTCGAATTGTGCCTCAGCCTGAAGCCCGATGAGTACCGCACCGGCTTGCACCAGAAGGCCAAATCCGGGCTGAACCGCCTGAAATAGCCGATGCCCTACTGCCTGCTGCCCACTGTGGCTCCCTCCGGCTTATTAGAAAGGCCATTCAGCGCCCAGCTGTAGTCCAGGTATTCAATCTCGGCATCCGCACTAACTTCAATAGGGGCATAACGGTTTATGTAGCCGATGATGGAATCCGCCTCATCGAGAAAGTCGCCCCTGTACCAGGAAAAGATCTTCGAGAGCTGCACTTTATCTTCGGATAACTTGTTCTTGTTCTCATTGGCCAGGAATTCCTCTGCGGCATTGGTGAGCTGCTCGTCGAGCTTGTCGGCGGTATAGGCCCGGTTTTGAAGCTTGGGGCAGGATACGGCGGCGCAGTTCAGGGCGAAGTGGGTGCGGGGCTCTTTGAACCTGGGGCGGATAATCCCGTGTTCTAAATTGTTGAGGTCGTAAGTCGCGCCCTCGATGTGTATGAACTTGATGTCCCAGACTGTATTTACAAAGGGAATGCCGCTTTTGATGTCCTTGATGCTTTCCACGGGATAGTGCTTCGTGATGAGCTTTACCGTGTAGGCATTATAGGCGTTTATCCAGTAGGCCAGGCGCTCATCCCGGCTCCAGTTCTTTTCGTTGGGATGGTGCCCCTCGAGCAGCTCCAGATAGCGGTTGAGGCGGCTGCTGTCCTGAATGAAGCCCGCATAATCGACCCAGCCCTCGGGGCTGACGTGCTTGCGCAGCAGGCTGTCCCAGATATTATGGGTAACTGGCTGGGAAGTGGAAGAATAGTCATTGACCTTGCAGGAGTTTAGCAGGAATGTACTCAGCAGGGCCAGGGCAACCAGGTATAAAGAGGAATATTTCATAGCGGGCTTATTGTTTTGAGCATTTGATTAAAATTGCGTTTAATACAACGCAGCTGCGCCTGCTATGTTAGGCAAACCCGTTATAATATGCATTTAACTGTCCTGCCTGAGACCATGCGTAAGGGCCTTCCGGGTTCAGAAGGGAGGATTGTCGAAATTTATACCTAGCTTCTCCGGCAGCTTGTTTTTTTGAACACCATGAGACCAGACACCGCAATTACCTTTCTGGATACGCCCTACGGCAGCTTATGTTATCGGAAAACCGGCAGCGGGGCGCGTGCCCTGCTTGCCTTGCATGGCTTCACTCAGAGCGGCGCCTCCTTCAATCAGCTGGGCTGCCTTCTAAAGGAGGAGTACACCATTTATGCTTTAGACCTTCCTTTCCACGGGAAATCGGACTGGAAGCACAAAGGCTACACCGCTGCTCAGCTCACTTCCACCATCCGGGCCCTGCTCGACAGGGAGGGCATCGGCAGCTTCGAGGCCATTGGCTATAGCATGGGGGCGCGGCTGTGGATGAGCCTGTTGCCTCAATTTGAGGCGAAGGTGGATGCGTTGTATTTGCTCGCCCCCGACGGCTTCGGCACCCGCTGGATGTCGCTGGCGGCAGTGCAGCCGCCTTTTCTGCGCCCTTTACTGGGCGGCACGGTGGAACGCCCGGGCTGGGCTCTGCGCCTGGCCACGCAGCTACACCGCTGGAGTCTGATAGATGGATTTCTGTTGCGATACCTGGAGCACCACCTGCCCGGGCGGCAGCGGCGGGCACGTTGTGAACAGGCGGCTGAGGCGGAACGTCAGCC
>CAYVVK010000044.1:0-1772 GCA_964454855.1 uncultured Phaeodactylibacter sp.
CGGGTAATGGGTACAGACAGCCTCTTTTCCACTCCCATTCTGGACCGGAAAGCGCCGGAAGGGCAAACGGATGCCCAAGCCCTGCTGCGGCGCGCCCGGCTGGGTTCAGGCCCGTACCGCATTGAGGGCCGGCGGATCGTCTTCCCGTTGGGCGAGCACCTGGCCAGAGCAGACATCATCCTGCCCGCCGGCTATACCGTATATTTCGAGGCCGGAGCACAACTAAACCTGGAAAACGGCGCCCATTTCGTCAGTTTCTCTCCGGTGCAGGCCTTCGGCACCGAAGAGCAGCCGGTGCGCATCTTTTCCGGCGATGGCTCGGGAAGAGGATTTACGGTTATGGAAAGCCCGGAAAGATCGGTGCTGAAACATACCGTTTTTCAGGGGCTTAATTCTCTGCAGGTGGGAAGCTGGGAGCTGACCGGCGCCGTGACCTTCTACAAATCGGATGTCTCCTTTTACCGCTGCGTCTTCCGGGACAACTCCAGTGAGGACGGGCTCAATACCATCCGCTCCGAATTTGAGGTGCGCCAATGCCTGTTCAGCCATACCGCTTCCGATGCCTTCGATTCCGACTTTTGCAAGGGCGAGGTGGAGGGCAGCCGCTTTATCGATACCGGCAACGACGGCCTGGACTTCTCCGGCAGCATAGCCAATGTGCGCAATTGCTACTTCGAAGGCAACGGCGACAAGGGCATCAGCGTTGGAGAAGAAAGCGATGTGACGGTTTTTGACAGCGAAATACGCGGCGCCAATATTGCCGTAGCCAGCAAGGACCTGTCTTTGCTGTATGTGAAAAACCTGGTATTAAAGGATTGTGAGCAGGGATTTACCGCCTATCAGAAAAAGCCGGAATTCGGCGTGAGCCGCATCCTCGTGGAGTCTTATGAGGCCGAGAACGTCAAGCGGCTGCATGCCGTTTCGGATGGGTCGAGTTTGCAGCTGGTGGATAAGGTGGTGCAGTAGGCAGGTGCCAGGTGGCAGTCTTCGCCCGCCGTAGCCTCGGCGAACCTGTCTACCAGGCGATAGCCAGGTAGAGGAGGGGGCAGTTGGCAGTCGCAATAATTAACAAGTTATCAACCTATTTATCACATCAAGTAATACTACTTTACGTGAGTTCGGGATAAAATTGATGGTAAATCGTTGCAATTGCAGTTCGCTTATGGCAGTTCGCTGTTCGCAGGCCGCAGCGAATGGCAAATAGCGAGCGGCGAATAGCTCCAGAGAGCTACAAGTTGTTGATATTCAAAGGGTTTGATCCCGAACTGACGTTAATCAATTATTTCCCAATGCGCAGTAGTTAGCAGGACAGCCAGGGCAAAGAAAAAACCAGTAGCAATGAACGGACCTTTACGACACCTCAGCATACTATTTTTATGGACGATATTCCCGTTGGCACTCGCCGCCCAGCATCTGCCGGAAGAGTTTTACAGCCAGCTGTACAGCAATCAGTTTGATTTTCCCACCGTCATTACCTTTGATGAAGAAGGGCGCATGTTCGTAGCCGAAAAAGAAGGGCTGGTGTATATCATAGACACGAGTGGCAGGCTGCTGGAACAACCGCTGATCGACATTTCCGAGGAGGTATCCAACTGGAAGGACCACGGCCTGATGGGATTCACCCTTGATCCCGGATTTCTCACCAACGGCTACTTCTACTTACTCTACGCCCTCGACCTGCACCACTACGAAAGGTACGGTACGCCTGCCTACCATCCCGATTCCACGGTTACCTTCCGGCCTACCATCGGGCGGATCACCCGTTATAAGGC
>CAYVVK010000044.1:1782-3959 GCA_964454855.1 uncultured Phaeodactylibacter sp.
CCGCCAGCAACTTTACCCGTGCCCTGCCCGACAGCCGCAGGGTGCTGCTCGGCGACTCCCTCAGCAATGGCATCCCGCTGCTCTATGAATTCCACGGCCTGGGCCATCTGGCGTTCGGGCAGGACGGCAGCCTGCTGGCTTCCTGCGGCGACGCCACCAGCCCCGGAGGGACGGATATCGGCGGCGACAGCTTCGGCACCATGGCCACGCCCGCCCTGGAAAAAGGCATATTGACGCCCGGCCAGGATATCGGCTCCTACCGCGCCCAGTACCTGGGCAGCTACAATGGCAAGATCCTGCGCATCGACCCGCAAACGGGAGACGGCCTGCCCAGCAACCCTTTTTACGTAGCAGAAGATCCCCGTTCTCCCCGCTCGCGCACCTGGGCATGGGGCCTGCGCAACCCCTACCGGTTTACCGTGAAGCCCAACAGCGGCAGCCACTTTCCCGAAGACGGCCAGCCGGGAGTACTTTTTGTGGGAGATGTAGGCAATGGCGCCTTCGAGGAGCTCGATATCGTCGAGTTCGGCGGGCAGAACTTCGGCTGGCCCATTATGGAAGGGCTGGGCAGCCACTGGCCTTACCGCAATACGGAACCGCCCGCCAACCAGCTTCGGCCCAACCCCCTGTACGGCAATGGCTGCGAGGAAGAGTTCTTCGACTTCCAGGATGTGTATGTCAACGTGGTAAAGGATGGCAATGAGCCGCCCGCCAACCCCTGTAATGAGGCCATTCTCATTGAAGATTTCGTAGTGGGCTACCCGCCCGCCATCTGCTGGAGCAACGCCCGCTGGAACCCGCCCACCCGCGCCCTGGTGCCCTTTTTCAACGACAAAGGAGAGATCAACGGAGCGGAAGTCGGCACTCCCCGCTCCGGCGTTGAGGGCGAGAACTTCGACGGTTATTCCAGCCTGGCCGGCATTTTTTACGATGCCGAACGCTTTCCCGAAAAATACCGGGGCAAGTTCTTCGCCGTAGACTTCAGCGGCTGGATACAGGTAATGGATTTTAATGAAGCATATAAACCGGTTTCTGTAGAGCCCTTTCACCAGTACGCCAAAGACATCATCCACCTGGCGCTCAACCCCGCCGACGGCAACCTCTACTACGTAAACCTGCAGGGAGAGATCCATAAGGTCAGCTACGGAGGCAACCCCGCTCCGGTGGCGGCCATCGAGGCCGACCGCTACTACGGCCCCAGCCCGCTCACCGTTCAGTTCGACGCTTCTGATTCCTTTGACTCCAACCTGCCCATTACCGAATATTTCTGGGACTTCGGCGACGGGGACACCAGCCGGCAAGTGGCGCCCGCTCATACCTTCCATGCCGAAGGAGAAGCCCCGCAGAGCTTCGAAGTCAGCCTGCGCGTTACCGACAGCCTGGGGGCCAGCGCGGTGGCCAAGGCCATTGTTTCGCTAAATAACACCCCTCCGATGGTGGAGATCAGCAGTTTTGAAGACGGCGGGCAATATCCTATGGACAAGGGCACCACCCTGCTGCGCCTGGCCGCCGAGGTGCGCGACGACGAGCACAGCGATGGAGAACTTACCTACGAATGGCGCACCTTCGTCCACCACAATGCCCACTTTCATCCCGACCCGCCCGTCGATGAGCGGGAAACCTACGCCCTGATCAGCCCCATCGGCTGCGACGGGGAGGAGTACTGGTACCGCATTGAGCTTACGGTTACGGACCCCGCGGGCCTTTCCGGCGCCGATACCCGCTTGCTGTATCCCTATTGTGGGGCGCCTTTTCTGGAATGGACGAAGCTGCGGGGCGAAGTGGAAGAAGAGGAAGTCGTGCTACACTGGGATACCCGGATGGAAGACAGCCTCAGCCATTTTGAAATACAGCACAGCCCCGACTTCTTTCAATTTACCACCCTCGGCACGCTGACGGCCTGGAACCAAAAGGGTGCCTATCGCTTCCGGCATTCCTCTCCGCGGCGGGGGCAGAACATCTACCGCATCAAGGCCATCCGTAAAGGAGGGGCGTATACCTATTCCAACACCGTGGAAATAGGCTATCCCAAGCCGCTGATTGTCCGGCTGTTCCCCAACCCGGCAAAAGAAAACCTGCAACTCAGCCTGAAAAAGGCCGAAGACAATACCGTGGAACTCGAATTGTTTAACCCGGCGGGGCTGCCGGTTCTCGAGCGCCGCTGGGAAGCCATAACC